>NZ_BAAGDE010000003.1:0-193238 GCF_054660795.1 Mycobacterium sp. MUNTM1 | reverse complement strand
GGACCCCACCCCGGACGAGATCGCGTCGCTGCTGCAGGTCGAGCACCTGCTGGACCAGCGCTGGCCGGAGACCAAGATCGAGCCGAGCCTGACCCGGATCAGCGCCCTGATGGACCTGCTGGGCTCGCCGCAACGGGCCTACCCGTCGATCCATGTCGCGGGCACCAACGGCAAGACCTCGGTGGCGCGGATGATCGACGCGCTGATCACCGCGTTGCACCGGCGCACCGGGCGCACCACCAGCCCGCACCTGCAATCGGCGGTGGAACGCATCTCGATCGACTCCAAGCCGATCAGCCCGGCGCAATACGTGGCGACCTACCGCGAGATCGAGCCGTTCGTGCAGATGGTCGACGCCCAGTCGCAGGGGGACGGCGGCCCCGCGATGAGCAAGTTCGAGGTGCTGACCGCGATGGCGTTCGCCGCGTTCGCCGACGCCCCCGTCGACGTCGCCGTGATCGAGGTGGGCATGGGCGGACGCTGGGATGCCACCAACGTGATCAACGCGCCCGTCGCCGTCATCACCCCGATCTCCATCGACCACGTCGAATACCTGGGCGACGATCTCACCGCCATCGCGGGGGAGAAGGCCGGCATCATCACCCGGGCGCCCGAGGGCGCGCCCGATACCGTCGCGGTCATCGGGCGTCAGGCCCCCGAGGCGATGGAGGTGCTGTTGACCCAGGCCGTGCAAGCCGACGCCGCGGTGGCCCGCGAGGACTCCGAGTTCGCCGTCCTGGGTCGTCAGGTCGCGATCGGCGGGCAGGTGCTGCAGCTGCAGGGTCTGGGCGGGGTGTATTCCGATGTCTACCTGCCGCTGCACGGCGAACATCAGGCCCACAACGCCGCGCTGGCCCTCGCGGCCGTCGAGGCGTTCTTCGGCGCCGGTGCGCAGCGCCAGCTCGACGTCGAGGCGGTGCGCGCCGGTTTCGCCGCCGTCGCCAGCCCCGGCCGGCTGGAGCGGATGCGCAGCGCCCCCACGGTGTTCCTCGACGCCGCGCACAACCCCGCCGGCGCGGCCGCGCTGGCGCAGACCCTGGCAGGCGAATTCGACTTCCGCTATCTCGTCGGGGTGCTCAGCGTGCTGGCGGACAAGGACGTCGACGGCATCCTGGCGGCCCTGCAGCCGGTCTTCGACGCCGTCGTGGTGACCCACAACGGATCCCCGCGGGCGCTCGACGTCGAGTCGCTGGCCCTGGCGGCTCGCGAGCGGTTCGGGCCCGACCGGGTGAGCACCGCCGAGAACCTGCGCGACGCCATCGACATCGCGACGGCACTGGTCGACGACGCCGCCGCCGACGGGCCGGCCGAAGCCTTCTCCGGCACCGGCATCGTCATCACCGGGTCGGTGGTGACCGCCGGGGCGGCGCGGACCCTGTTCGGTCGTGATCCGCAATGACGAACGTGCCCGAGAATCCCGAGGAGCGGGCCCCGGCGGCACCCGCGGACCCGTGGCGCAGCTTCGGCGCGGTGATGGCCCTGACCCTGTTTCTGGAAGCGATCGTGGTGCTGCTGGCGATCCCGGTGGTCGGCGCGGTGGGCGGCGGCCTGACGACGGCGTCGCTGGTCTACCTGATCGGGCTGGCCGTGTTGCTGATCCTGATGGGTGGTGTGCAGCGCAAACCCTGGGCGATCTGGGCCAACCTCGGCGTGCAGGTGATCGTGCTCGCCGGTTTCGCGGTCTATCCGGGGGTGGGGTTCATCGGCGTGCTGTTCACCGCGCTGTGGGGCCTGATCGCCTACTTCCGGGCCGAGGTCCGGCGCAGGCAGCAATAGCCCGGCAGTGGGCGCAGAAAACCACCCGAGCAGGGCGCGGCCGCCGTCGCCCGACCCCGGGGCGCCTGGTTATGTACGCTGTCCGCCGTGACCGAACGGACATTGGTACTGATCAAGCCCGACGGCGTGCAGCGGCAGCTGGTGGGGGAGATCATCGGCCGCATCGAGCGCAAGGGCCTCTCCATCGCCGCGCTGGAGCTGCGGCCCGTCGGCCGCGACCTGGCTGCCCAGCACTACGCGGAGCACGACGGCAAGCCCTTCTTCGAGTCGCTGCTGGAGTTCATCACCTCGGGGCCGGTGGTGGCGGCCATCGTGGAGGGGCCACGGGCAATCGCGGCGTTTCGGCAGCTGGCGGGCGGTACCGACCCGGTGGAGAAGGCGATCCCCGGGACCATCCGCGGTGATTTCGGGCTGGAGACCCAGTTCAACCTGGTGCACGGGTCGGATTCGGTCGAGTCCGCGAAGCGCGAGATCGCGCTCTGGTTTCCCAACGCCTAGAGCTGCGGCGACGCCGCCCCGAGCGACTTTGCTGAAGCAGGCTGCATCAGGTGTGGCTGGGACGGCGACCTGATGTGGGATACTGGTCTCGGGTGAACGTCGCCGGACCGGCGTCAGACACCCGAATGAAGACTTAGACAAGCGCGACCATAGCCCCGTCGCCTTGGTTCGCTGCATGTCAGGCCGTCATTCAGCACGGCGCCGAGCGGGTCTGCGATCCCGGACCGCTCGGGGCGAGACCATTACAAGCCCGGGAGAAATGGCCCGGGTCCATAGCGAAGCCCTCGCGTGGCCGCGTCGCAACGACGCGCCCGGGGGCTTGAGGAGAATACGTGGTAGACGGTGCACCGACTGCAGACCCATCAGAAGAATCGACTCGGCCCGAGGAACTGCCGGACCGTTTAAGAGTTCATTCGCTGGCCCGAACGCTGGGAACCACCAGCAAGCGCGTGCTGGACGCGCTGAGCGAGCTGGACGGGCGAATCCGCAGCGCACATTCCACCGTGGACCGCGACGACGCGGTCCGGGTGCGCGACCTGCTGGCGTCCGCGCAGCCCCCGGCGGGCCCGGAGGACGCGGACCGCGCACCGGGCGCCGACGAGACCGACGAACCCGAATCCCGGCTGCTGCTCGAGACCCCGGACAACGCCGCCGAGCGGCCCCATTACATGCCGCTGTTCGTCGCGCCGCAGCCGATCGATGCCCGCGAGGAGGACGCCGGCAGCGACGACAGCGCCGACTCCGACGATTCCGACGGCGACGACGACGAGCAGTCCGATCGGCCGTCGAACCGGCGCCGCCGCCGCGGCCGGCGCGGCCGTGGCCGCGGGCGCGGTGAGCAGGGCGGTTCCGATGGCCAGGGCGACGACGGTGACGACGACGAGGGGCAACCGCGGGGCAAGAAGGGCGGTCAGGCCGACGCCGAGGACTCCGACGGCCAAGATTCCGACGACACTGACGACGCCGACGATTCCGACAACGGCGAGGACGGCTCGGCGGACGGCGGCAGCCGCCGCCGGCGGCGGCGCCGGAGGCGCAAATCCGGATCGGGCGACGACAACGACGAGAGCTCATCGCCGGACGACCCGCCCAACACCGTGGTGCACGAGCGGTCGCCCCGCAAGGGCGGCGCGGACGACTCCGGCGGCTCGAACAACGAGATCAAGGGCATCAACGGCTCGACCCGGCTGGAAGCCAAGCGGCAGCGGCGCCGGGACGGCCGCGATGCCGGACGGCGCCGCCCCCCGGTGCTGACCGAGGCCGAATTCCTGGCCCGCCGCGAGGCCGTCGAGCGGATGATGGTCGTGCGCGACCGGGTCCGCACCGAGCAGCCGCACCAGGGATCGCGCTACACCCAGATCGCGGTGCTCGAGGACGGCATCGTCGTCGAGCACTTCGTCACGTCGGCCGCGTCGGCCTCCCTGGTGGGCAATATCTATCTCGGCATCGTGCAGAACGTGCTGCCGTCGATGGAGGCGGCGTTCGTCGACATCGGCCGCGGCCGCAACGGTGTGCTCTACGCCGGCGAGGTCAACTGGGAAGCCGCCGGACTCGGCGGGTCCGACCGCAAGATCGAACAAGCGCTCAAGCCCGGCGACTATGTCGTCGTCCAGGTCAGCAAGGACCCGGTCGGGCACAAGGGCGCCCGGCTCACCACTCAGGTGTCGCTGGCGGGCCGCTACCTGGTCTACGTGCCGGGGGCGTCGTCGACCGGAATCAGCCGCAAGCTGCCCGACACGGAGCGCCAGCGGCTCAAAGAGATCCTGCGCGAAGTCGTGCCGTCCGACGCCGGGGTGATCATCCGGACCGCGTCCGAGGGCGTCAAGGAAGAGGACATCCGCAGCGACGTCACCCGCCTGCAGGAGCGCTGGAAGCAGATCGAGGCCAAGGCGATCGAGATCAAGGAGAAGGCCGCGGGTGCCGCGGTGGCCCTCTACGAAGAGCCCGACGTGCTGGTCAAGGTGATCCGCGACCTGTTCAACGAGGACTTCGCCGGCCTCATCGTCTCCGGTGACGAGGCCTGGACCACGATCAACGATTACGTCAATTCCGTTGCCCCCGACCTGGTTTCGAAGCTGACCAAGTACGAGGCGCCCGCCGGGCCGGACGGGCAGGCCGGGCCGGACGTGTTCGCGGTGCACCGCATCGACGAGCAGCTGGCCAAGGCGATGGAGCGCAAGGTGTGGCTGCCCTCGGGCGGCACGCTGGTGATCGACCGGACCGAGGCCATGACGGTGGTCGACGTGAACACCGGCAAGTTCACCGGGTCCGGGGGCAACCTCGAGCAGACGGTCACCAAGAACAACCTCGAGGCGGCCGAGGAGATCGTGCGCCAGCTGCGGCTGCGCGACATCGGCGGCATCGTGGTCATCGACTTCATCGACATGGTGCTGGAGTCCAACCGCGATCTGGTGCTCCGGCGGCTGACTGAGGCGCTGGCCCGCGACCGCACCCGCCATCAGGTGTCCGAGGTGACGTCGCTCGGTTTGGTCCAGCTGACCCGCAAGCGGTTGGGCACCGGCCTCATCGAAGCTTTCTCGACATCGTGCTCGAACTGTGGTGGGCGCGGCATCCTGCTGCACACCGACCCGGTGGACTCGGCCCCGTCGAACGGGCGCAAGTCCGAATCCGGTGGGGGCGGTCGCCGGGGCAGGCGCAAGAAGAACAAGGCCGAAGAGCCGGTGGTGGCCAAGGTGCCCACCCACGCCCCCGGCGAGCACCCGATGTTCAAGGCGATGGCCGCCGGCTCCTCCACGCAGTCCGAGGACGACGAATCCGACGAGACCACCGAAGAAACCACCGACGAGCTCGACCAGGAGAAGGCGGGACGCGCCGGCGACGTCACGGACGCCGAGGACTTCGACGACACCGACGACGACGAGGACACCGACGACGACACGGACGACGAGGACTCGGACGATGACGACGACCTCGACGACGATGACGACGATGACGACGACGACATCGACGACGAGGAGGACCTCGGCGACGATGACGAGGACCTCGAGCTCGACGACGACGATCTGGACACCGAGGACGACGATTCGGACGACACCGACGCCGGGCAGGCCCCCGCTGGAGCCGGCCAGCCGGTCGCGGGACGCCCCAGGCGCCGGCGCGCTGCGGGCAGGCCGGCCGGACCGCCGATCCACGCGGACTGACCCGGCGGACCGGAACGCGCCGGTCGGTTTGACCCTGTAGCCGCTGGTCACGTACCCTTGGACAGTTGTCGTACGGCCGGGTGAGGAAAATCTTGGCCCGCGGCAGCGGGACTCCCGGGGAATCGGCGCAGGCCCGCAACCCAGACCCACCACGCGCACCGCGGCTGGTTCGCGCGCGACGCGCAGAGCAGCGGCTAGCAGAAGGAGCAGAGCGACGATGGCGACCTACGCAATCGTGAAGACAGGCGGCAAGCAGTACAAGGTCGCCGTCGGGGACGTGGTCAAGGTCGAGAAGCTCGAATCCGAGCCCGGCTCGAACGTGTCGCTGCCGGTCGCCCTGGTGGTGGACGGCGCCAAGGTGACCACCGACGCAGCCGCGCTGGCCAAGGTCGCGGTGACCGGCGAGGTGCTCGAGCACACCAAGGGCCCCAAGATCCGCATCCACAAGTTCAGGAACAAGACCGGCTACCACAAGCGTCAGGGGCACCGTCAGCAGCTGACGGTCCTGAAGGTCACCGGAATCAAGTAGCGAAGGCGACAAAACATGGCACACAAGAAGGGCGCTTCCAGCTCGCGCAACGGTCGCGATTCCGCCGCACAGCGGCTGGGCGTGAAGCGATTCGGCGGCCAGGTCGTCAAGGCGGGCGAGATCATCGTTCGGCAGCGCGGCACCAAGTTCCACCCGGGCGTGGGTGTCGGGCGCGGCGGGGACGACACGTTGTTCGCCAAGGAGGCCGGCGCCGTGGAGTTCGGCATCAAGCGCGGCCGCAAGACCGTCAACATCGTGGCGGCCGGACAAGCCACCGACTGACCCGTGTTTCCGGGCCCAGCCCGGTGATTTCGGCGCCCCGGTGGTAGGTGAGAGGATTCACGATGCCTCGGTTCGTCGACCGCGTCGTCATCCACGCGCGCGCCGGTGCCGGGGGTAACGGCTGCGCCTCGGTCCATCGCGAGAAGTTCAAGCCCCTCGGCGGGCCCGACGGTGGCAACGGCGGGCGCGGCGGGAGCATCGTCTTCGTCGTCGATCCGCAGGTGCACACCCTGCTCGATTTCCATTTCCATCCGCACGTCACCGCGCCCTCGGGCAAACAGGGGATGGGCAACAATCGCGACGGCGCCGCCGGCGCGGACCTGGAAGTCAAGGTGCCCGATGGCACGGTCGTCCTCGACGAGAACGGTCGGCTGCTGGCCGACCTGGTCGGCGCGGGCACTCGCTTCGAAGCCGCCGCGGGCGGACGCGGCGGGCTGGGCAACGCCGCCCTCGCGTCGCGGGCGCGCAAGGCCCCCGGCTTCGCGCTGTTGGGCGAGCAGGGCCAGACCCGCGACCTGACCCTGGAACTCAAGACCGTCGCCGACGCCGGCCTGATCGGTTTTCCTTCGGCCGGCAAATCGTCGCTGGTGTCCACGATTTCGGCGGCGAAGCCCAAGATCGCCGACTACCCGTTCACCACGCTGGTTCCCAACCTCGGCGTGGTGTCGGCGGGGGAGCACACCTTCACCGTCGCCGACGTGCCCGGCCTGATCCCGGGCGCGTCCGAGGGCCGCGGCCTGGGGCTGGACTTCCTCCGGCACATCGAGCGCTGCGCCGTGCTGGTGCACGTCGTCGACTGCGCCACCGCCGAACCCGGCCGCGACCCGATCTCCGACATCGACGCGCTGGAGGCCGAACTCGCCGCGTATACGCCCACCCTGCAAGGGGATGCGACGCTGGGCGATCTGACCGAGCGGCCCCGTGCCGTGGTGCTCAACAAGATCGACGTGCCCGAGGCGCGTGAGCTCGCCGAATTCGTCCGTGGCGAGATCGCCGAGCGCGGCTGGCCGGTGTTCCTGGTGTCGACGGTCGCGCGAGACGGGTTGCAGCCGTTGATCTTTGGGTTGTGGAAGATGATCTCGGAGTACAAGGCGGCCCAGCCGGAGATCGTGCCGCGCCGTCCGGTGATCCGTCCGGTTCCCGTCGACGACAGCGGTTTCAGCGTCGAGCCCGACCCCCAGCAGCCGGGCGCCTTCGTGGTCACCGGCGCGCGCCCCGAGCGGTGGATCCGCCAGACCAACTTCGACAACGACGAGGCCGTCGGATACCTCGCCGACCGGCTGGCGCGCCTCGGTGTCGAAGAGGAGTTGCTGCGGCTGGGCGCGCGGCCGGGCTGCGAAGTGACGATCGGGGAGATGACGTTCGATTGGGAGCCGCAAACGCTCGCCGGACAACAGGTTGCCCTGTCGGGACGCGGAACCGACGCACGATTGGAGCGCACCGAGCGCGTCGGCGCCGCCGAGCGCAAGGCCGCCCGGCGCCAGCGCCGCACCGGCGACGACGCGGAGCGCAGCGATGCTGAGGAGCGGCGCAGAACCACAGAACACGGTGAGGAGTCGTGAGCGAGCACCGCGATGCCATCCGCACTGCTCGCAGCCTGGTCGTCAAGGTGGGGACCAACGCGCTGACCACACCGGCGGGAGTCTTCGATGCCGGCCGGCTGGCCGGGCTCGTCGACGCGATCGAGGCGCGGATGAAGGCGGGTACCGACGTGGTCATCGTGTCCTCGGGAGCCATCGCGGCCGGCATCGAGCCACTCGGATTATCCCGTCGCCCAAGGGATTTAGCGACGAAGCAGGCCGCCGCCAGCGTCGGTCAGGTGGCGCTGGTGAATTCGTGGAGTACCGCGTTCGCCCGCTATGGCCGCACGGTCGGGCAGGTGCTGCTCAGCGCGCACGACATCTCGATGCGCGCCCAGCACACCAACGCCCAGCGCACGCTGGATCGGCTGCGCGCATTGCACGCGGTGGCGATCGTCAACGAGAACGACACCGTGGCCACCAACGAGATCCGGTTCGGCGACAACGACCGGCTCTCGGCGCTGGTGGCCCACCTGGTCGGCGCCGAGGCGTTGGTGTTGCTGTCCGACATCGACGGGCTCTACGACTCGGATCCGCGGAAGACCGATGGCGCCAGGTTCATCCCGGAGGTGTCGGGATCCGCGGATCTGATCGGTGTAATCGCCGGTCCTGGAAGCGATTTGGGTACCGGCGGGATGACCTCGAAGATGTCGTCGGCGCTGCTGGCCGCGGACGCCGGGGTGCCGGTGCTGCTGGCCGCCGCGTCCGACGCCGCGACCGCGCTCACCGACGCCTCGGCCGGCACGGTGTTCGCCGCGCGCCCGGTACGAATGTCGGCGCGACGGTTCTGGGTGCGTTACGCCGCCGAGGTGGCCGGCGAACTGACGCTGGATGAGGGGGCCGTGCGCGCGGTGGTGCGGCAGCGACGCTCGCTGCTGCCCGCCGGAATCACCGCGGTGGCCGGGCGGTTCTACGCCGGCGACGTCGTCGAATTGCGCGACCCGGACGCGGTGCTGGTGGCCCGGGGCGTGGTCGCCTACGACGCGACCGAATTGACCACCATGATGGGCCGCTCGACCTCCGAGCTGCCCGGCGAGCTGCGCCGGCCTGCGGTGCACGCCGACGATTTGGTGGCGGTCTAGCGGCGCGGTGCCGCACTAGTGGGTCAGCGTTCCGCGGTTGGCTTGAGATACAGTGCGCCCCAAACAATTTCGGCCAGTGTCGCGGCCAGCTCGGCATCGTAGGCGGGTGGCTTGGCCGGTAGGTTCTGCTGGCAGGCCCGCTCGACCATCCAGGTCAGTGCGCTGGCGGTGGTCAGCGGGGCCAGCTCGAGGCGGATCGAGCCGTCGGCCTGCCCGGCCTCGATGACGTGCGTGAACTGCTCGGAGATGCCGGTCAGCAGATCGCGATACGTTTGCCCCGTCAGCGGATCGTAGGCGGCCATCTCGTTGAGCGCGACCAGCACCGCCTGATGCCGCCGGTAGGTGGCGATGATGCGGCTCATCGCCGTGCGCACATCGTCCGGGTCATGACGCCCGGCCACGCTCCACCAACTCCGCGCACCATCGGTCAGATCGCCGAACACCTGGCCCGCGAGCCGGCGCAGCAGATGACCCTTGTCCTCGAAGTAGATGTAGAAGCTGGCCCGGGAGATGCCGGCCTCGCCGGAGAGCCGATCCACGCTCAGCTCGGTGAAGCTCGCACCGGCGCGCATCAGCCGCTCGGTCGCGTCCAGCAGGCGGCGCTCCATCTGCTCGCGACGCTGCTCGCGCCCCAGGCTCCGGTGGCCCTGCGGTTTGCGGGTGAGAGACGGCACCCGCCGAGCATAGCCGGACACTCGACATATTGACTAGACACAATGTCTAGGCATATCGTCGCGGGGAGTCTGTGACCGGGGTCATACGAGACGGAGGATCACCATGGCCGTGCTGACGGGGAAGTCCGGGACGGACCAGTCCGGTCGTGCCTACGACGAGATCGATCTGTCCTCGCGGGCGTTCTGGTCCACCACCGCGGCGGATCGGGAACGTTCCTTCGCCGTGCTGCGCGCCGAGCGCCCGGTGAGCTGGCATCCACCCGTCGAGGACTCGCTGATGCCCGATCCGAACGACCGGGGTTTCTGGGCGGTCACCCGGCGCTCCGACATCGTCGCGGTCAGCCGCAACAACGACGCCTTCCTGTCCGGCCAGGGCGTGATGTTCGAGAGCATCCCGGTCGAACTGCTCGAGGCGTCGCAGTCGTTCCTCGCGATGGACCCGCCGCGACACACCAAGCTGCGCAAGCTCGCTCACGCCGCGCTCAGCCCCCGGCAGGTCCGCCGCATCGAGGACTCGATCCGGGCCAACGCCAAGACCATCGTCGAAGAGCTGCGGGCCGCCGGCAGCGGCGCGGATTTCGTCGACCACTGCGCCAAAGAACTGCCCATCCGCACGCTGTCGGACATGATGGGGATCCCCGAATCCGAGCGCGAGCGCATGGCGCACGCCACCGACGCGCTGGTCTCCTGGGCCGACCCGGAATTCCTCGACGGGCGTCCGGCGATGGAGGTCCTGGTGGAAAACCAGCTGTACCTGCACCAGGTCGTCGGCACCCTGGCCACCCAACGTCGCGAGCGACCCGGCGACGACCTGATCAGCAGCCTGGTCACCGCCGAGGTGGACGGCGATCGCCTGGAGGATGCGGAGGTGGCGGCGTTCTTCGTCCTGCTCTCCGTGGCGGGCAACGACACCACCCGGCAGACCATCAGCCACACGCTGCGCGCGCTCACCGACTTCCCCGACCAAAAGGCTTGGCTGCTCGAGGATTTCGACAACCGCATCGGCAGCGCCATCGAGGAGTTCATCCGCTGGGCGACGCCGGTCATGACCTTCCGCCGCACGGCCGCAACGGATGTCGAGCTGGGCGGCCAGACCATCCTGGCGGGTGAGAAGGTGGTCATGTTCTATCCGTCCGGCAACTGGGACACCGAGGTCTTCGACCACCCGGAACGTTTGAACCTGAGCCGCGACCCCAACCCGCACGTCGGCTTCGGCGGTGGCGGGCTGCACTTCTGCCTCGGTGCGCACGTGGCCCGCGCGCAGCTGCGGGCCATCTTCGGCGAGCTGTTCCGTCAGCTGCCCGACATCCAGGCCGGCGAGCCCGCCTACCTGGCGGGCAATTTCGTGCACGCCATCCGCAGCATGCCGTGCACCTTCTAACGCGTTGCCAGGGGCGCTAACTCGTCGGCGAGCAGGGCCAGCAACTCCGAGCAGCCGCCGTCGACCTTGACGGCGGCCAGGTCGTCGCCGCGGGTGCCGCCGCGGTTGACGATTGCCACCGGGATGCCCAGCGCGGCGGCGTGCCGCACAAACCGGTAGCCGGAGAATACGGTCAGCGACGAGCCCGCGACCAGCAGTGCATCGGCCTCCTCGACCCACCGATAAGCCTCCGCCACAATATCTTTGGCAACGCTTTCGCCGAAATAAACGATGTCCGGCTTGAGCATGCCGCCGCAGCGCTCGCAATCCAGGTAGCGGAACGACGCGGTATCGGCGACGACCGCGTCGGCGTCCGGGGCCACCGCCAGCCCACCGATCGCTTCGGCGCGTTCGATGAAGCCCGGGTTGAGCGCGTCGAGCCGCTCGCCCAACGCGGCACGCGTCATGGTGGAGCCACAGTCCAAACAGATCACCTGCGCGTAGGTGCCGTGCAGGTTGATGACGTTGCGGCTGCCGGCCTTGGTGTGCAGCAGGTCGACGTTCTGGGTGATCACACCGGTGACCACCGACGCGCCCTCGAGCGCGGCCAGTGCGCGGTGGCCGGCGTTGGGCAGCGTGTCGTCCATGTGCCGCCAGCCGACGTGGTTGCGCGCCCAATAGCGCTGCCGAAACGCCGGATCGCCGGTGAACTGGCGGATCGTCATTGGATTGCTCGGCGGTGAATCCACCCCGCGGTAGTCGGGAATGCCCGAATCGGTGGAGATGCCCGCGCCCGTGAGCACCGCGATCCGGCGACCGGCCAGCAGCGTGACCAGTTCGGGAGATTCTGCGCGGGCGACGGTCACCTCATCCAGAGTAGGAGACTCAGCCCAGGCAGTCCGCCGCGGACGTGAGCTCGGCAGACATGTTTTGCTCCATCATCTTGCACGCCGCCTCGCCCAGGTCGGGGTCGATGTGTGCGACGGCATCGGTCGGGATCACGACCGGAAAGTGCCGGACGTACGCATCCAGGGCGGTGTAGAGGATGCATTGCTCGGTGACCTGGCCGGTGATGATCAGCCGCTTGGTTTCCAGCCGGTTGAGCAGATACGCCAGCGCCGTCGCATAAAACGCGCTGTGTCGGACCTTCGTCATCACGCGGCACTCATCGGTCGGCAGGATCGGCTTGACCAGATCGGGCCGGGCCCCGTCGCAGGCGGAGCGGACGACGTCGGAGAACTCCGCGGTGAAGTCGCCGTAATTGTCGTTGACATAGACCAGGTCGACGCCATCGGTCGCACGCGCCCGCCGAACCAAATCGGTCAAAGGCTCAATGATCTTCTCGACATTGGGTATTAGATTTTCAGCGTCGGGATGCTGGTACGTGTTCATCATGTCGACCACTAAGACAGCGGTGTCACTCATGCCGTCCGGAATACCCGGCGGCCACGGGTTGACACGCCTGGGACGACAATGGAAGGGCGATGGACTTTTACAACGCTTACAGCCAGGGCTTTGCCCGCGTCGCCGCATGCACGCATCAGACGGTAATCGGTGACCCGGCCGCGAATGCCGAATCGGTCCTGCGGATGGCCAGGGAGTGCCACGACGACGCCGTCGCGCTGGCCGTCTTCCCCGAGCTGACGCTGTCCGGGTACTCCATCGAGGACATCGTGTTGCAGGATCTGCTGCTCGACGATGTCGAGAAGGCCGTCGCGGAGATCGTCGCGGCCTCTGCCGAATTGCTGCCGGTCCTGGTCGTCGGCGCCCCGCTGCGCCATCGGCACCGCATCTACAACGCCGCCGTGGTCATCCACCGCGGCGCGGTGCTCGGGGTGGCGCCGAAGTCGTACCTGCCCACCTATCGGGAGTTCTACGAACGCCGCCAGATCGCACCGGGAGACGACGAGCGCGGCAGCATCCGCGTCGCGGGTGCCGAGGTGCCGTTCGGTCCCGATCTGCTCTTCGAGGCTTCCGACGTCCCCGGCCTGGTGCTGCACGTGGAGATCTGCGAGGACATGTTCGTGCCGATCCCGCCCAGCGCGGAGGCCGCGCTGGCGGGGGCGACGGTACTGGCCAACCTGTCCGGCAGTCCGATCACGATCGGCCGCGCCGAGGACCGCTGCCTGCTGGCCCGTTCGGCCTCGTCACGCTGCCTGGCCGCCTATGTGTATTCGGCTGCCGGGGAAGGCGAGTCGACGACCGACCTGGCGTGGGACGGTCAGACCATGGTGTTCGAGAACGGCGTGATGCTGGCTCAGTCCGAGCGATTCCCCAAGGGCGAGCGACTCAGCATCGCCGACGTCGACATCGAATTGCTTCGCTCGGAACGGCTCCGGATGGGCACCTTCGACGACAACCGGCGCCACCACCGGACGACGACGGACGCCTACCGGCGCATCGAGTTCCGGTTGGAACCCCCGGGCGGCGACATCGGGCTGCGGCGCGACATCGAGCGTTTTCCCTTCGTTCCCGCCGATCCGCAACGGCTGGAACAGGATTGCTTCGAGGGCTACAACATCCAGGTCGCCGGCCTCGAACAGCGGTTGCGGGCACTGGATTTCCCGAAAGTCGTGATCGGGATCTCCGGCGGACTGGACTCGACGCATGCCCTGATCGTCGCCGCCCGCGCGATGGATCGCGAACAACGGCCGCGCAGTGACATTCTGGCGTTCACGCTGCCCGGCTTCGCGACCGGGGAGCACACCAAACGCAACGCGGCCGAGTTGTGCCGCACGTTGGGAGTGACATTCTCCGAGATCGACATCCGCGAGACCGCGGGGCTGATGCTCAAGGAGATGGACCACCCGTTCGCCCGCGGCGAGAAGGTGTACGACGTCACCTTCGAAAACGTCCAGGCCGGTTTGCGCACCGACTACCTGTTCCGGCTGGCCAACCAGCGCGGCGGGATCGTGCTGGGCACCGGCGACCTGTCCGAGCTTGGGCTGGGCTGGTCGACATACGGTGTCGGCGATCAGATGTCGCACTACAACGTCAACGGCGGCGTGCCCAAAACCCTGGTCCAGCACCTGATCCGCTGGGTGATCTCGTCCGAACAATTCGAGCCGGAGGTCAGCGAGGTGCTGCAGTCGGTGCTCGACACCGAGATCACCCCGGAGCTGGTGCCCAGCGGCGAGGAGGAGGAGCTGCAGAGCAGCGAGGCGAAGGTGGGGCCGTTTGCGCTGCAAGACTTTTCACTATTCCACGTGCTGCGCTTCGGATTCCGGCCATCGAAGATCGCCTTTTTGGCCTGGCACGCGTGGAGCGATCCCGAACACGGGATCTGGCCGCCCGGCTTCCCCCAGGACAAGCGGCCGTCCTACTCGCTGAAGGAAATTCGGCATTGGCTGCAGGTTTTCGTGCAGCGGTTCTACTCGTTCAGCCAGTTCAAGCGCTCGGCTCTGCCCAATGGGCCCAAGGTGTCGCACGGCGGTTCGCTGTCGCCGCGGGGGGATTGGCGCGCGCCGTCCGACATGTCGGCGCGCATCTGGCTCGACGAGATCAAACGCGAGATCCCGGAGGAGTAGCCCGCGCACTCACGGGCCCGCCCGGCACGTCGAGCGGGCCCCGAGCGTTCGGGTTCAGGCCTTCGCGCGGCGCCAACCCTGGTACTGCAGTTCGGCGAACACCAGCGTGTACACCCCGGCGGCCAGGTTCAACACCACGCCGGTCGACGTCAACGGGAAGACGTCGGCGAGCACGAGAACGATTGCGGCCACCGTGTACGCCACGTTGGCGATGATGACGGCGATGCCGGCGCGCCGCACCGACGGCAGGGTGGCCAGCCCGAACACGACGACGCCGTAGGCGATCAAGAACGCGCCCATGCCGTACTCGAATGCCTTCGTGGTGCCCGAGACATCGGCGAGCCAACCGGCGAACGGCATACCGGCCAGGCCGACCAGTCCGCTGATGGCGGCGTCGGCCCGCATGGCGAGGCGAAGCAAGCCGTCCCGGGTGCCCGTGCGGTCGATCGTGGTTGCGGACATGATGTTCCTTTCTCGATGGCGGACTGCGATCACCACCGACGCTGCTCGCGAACCACTGCCAGATCGACTCCAGGCGCTGCCAAACACTGCCAACCGCAGGCAGAGGGCCTCTCGTCCGTTCAGCGCTGGTACGTTCCGGTCAGCATGCCCCGCGCCAGCACGTGCCCGCGCATCGCGGCCAGCAGGCCCTTGGCGGTGGTCACGGTGTCCGGGACGACGGCGTCGAGCGCGAACACGTGAAAGCGGTAGTGATGTGGCCCGTGGCCGGGAATCGGTCGCGGGCCGGCGTAGCCGTGGTGACCGAGGTCGGCCCGCAGGAAGCGGATTCCCGCGCATCCCGGCTGCAGCGCGCCCGCGGCCACCCCGTCGACGCTCGGTTCGACGACCGCGGCGGTGTGCACCAGCGGTCGGGGGAGCGGAACGTCGACGTCGTCGATGAGCAGCGCCAGCTGACGCGTGCCGGGCGGTGGTCCCGCCCAGCGCAGCGGCGGTGACGTGTTGTCACCGACGCCCTTGCCGGCGCTGGACACCGGCATGGCGCCACCGTCGGCGAACGCGGCGCTGGTGAGCGTGAGGGCGGTGGGTGCGGTGAACGCGTCACCGGCGAGCGGGCTTCGGTGCGCGCCGGCGCGCACGCCACGGAGCATGCTGCCCAGCCACTCGATCATGCGCCGCTGCCCGCGCCGCGCATCGCCACCGCGGGTGAGCGCAGCAGCTCGCCCAGTTCGCTGGGCAGGTAACCCTGCCGGGCAAGCCGCGGCAGCACGCCGCCGCTTGAGATGATGTCGAGAATCAGGTCGGGCAGCTTTGCGGCGGTGCCCGACGCGCCGGTGGTGTCGTTGCGCCAGCTGCCGTCGGCCAGGTCGAACGTTCCGGTGTCGCCGTCGCTGAACGCCGTGGTGGCGCCGGGGACGGTGATCGCCGGCAGTCCGGAGTTGACGGCGTTGCGAAAGAACAGCGAGTTGAATTCCTCGGCGACCAGCCCGGCGACGCCGAGTTCAACGAACAACGCCGCCACGGGCCGCGAGGAGCCAAGCCCGAAATTCTTGCCGGCCAACACGATATCGCCCGGCGACACCTCGTCGGTCCAGCCCGGGCGCACCTCGTAGAAGACGTGCCTGGCGGCCTCGGCGGGTTCCATCTTCATGGCGAACGCAGGATACATGGCGTCGGTGTTCAGGTTGTCGCCGAACACCCAGACCTTGCCGTGGAATGCAAGCGAACGCAGCGTCATGCGATCACGCCCCTCGGGTCGCTGATGTAGCCGGTGACCGCTGATGCGGCGACGGTGGCCGGGGAGGCCATGAAGATTTCGGCCTCGGTGCTGCCCATGCGCCCGGTGAAGTTGCGGGTGCTGGCCGTGATGCACACCTCGCCCGGACCCACCACGCCCATGTGGTAGCCGAAACATGCCCCGCAGGTGGAATTGGTCACGACGGCGCCGGCGTCGGCGAGGTCCTGAAGGTAGCCGCGCCGCATGGCCTCGCGGTACACAGCCTGCGAGGCGGGCGTCACCAGCAGTCGCACGCCCGGTGCGACGGTCTTGCCGCGCAACACCTGCGCGGCGATCTGCAGGTCCTCGAGTTGTCCGTTGGCGCAGGAGCCGATGAAGGCCTGGTCGATCTTCTGCTTGGCCAGTTGCGATACCGGAGAATTGTTGCGGCTGACGGTGCCTGGCCGCGCCACGTAGGGTTGCAGCGCCGCCAGGTCGATGTGCCGGACGTCCCGGTAGGCGGCGTCGGAATCCGGTGCGACGGCGTCGAATCCGGTGGCCCCGCGTTCGTCGAGGAACGACGCCAACACGTCGTCGGACTCGAAGGTGCTGAAGTCGGCCGACACCTCCGCGCCCTGGGTCGCGATGGTCCGCCGATCGTGCATCGGGATGCCGGCCAGGCCGGGCCCGCCGAACTCGAGGTTCTGATTGGGCGCATCTCCGTACTCGTTGGCGATGTGCAGGAAGATGTCCTTGCCGCTCACCACCTCCGGTTTGACGCCGTGAAATTCGTAGCGAATCGTCGGCGCGACCTGGAACCACGTGGAACCGGTGCACATGATCGAATAAATCTCGGCGGGACCCAGCCCGCGCGCCGCGGTGTTGTATGCGCCGGCCGCGCAGGTGTGAGAGTCGGTGCACGCCAGCACTTCTCCCGGGCGGGCCAGGCCGTTCTCCGCGATCACCTGATGGCAGATGCCGTGCCGGCCGACATCGTAGAAGCGCTCGATGCCGAAGTCGGCGACGAACTTGCGGGCGTGGTGGCCGCCATTGGCGTCCTTGATGGTTGGGGCGGGCACGGCGTGATCCATGATCACCGCGATCTTGTCCGGGTCGTGAATCCTGTTGGGCTGTATCCACATGGTGGCGAACTGCAGGTCGATCAGGACGGTCATGTCCACGTCGACCACGACGGTGTCGCCCGGTGCCACCGAGTCCAGCCCGGCCTTGCGGGCGAAGATCTTCTCGATGATGGTCATGCCCATGTGCGGTCCTCTGTTCGTGCGTACTTGTCGTCGAGCGCCCGCCACTCCGACATGCCCACCAGGTTGAAGAAGTCGGCCGGGGAGGTGGGCAGCTGCGCGGCCAGGTCGGTGCCGTTGAGTTCGCATAGGCTTTGCAGCATGGCGAACGTCGTCTGCATCAGCAGGTTGCTGGGGTGGATGGCGATCGCGTAACCCAGTTCCTGCAGCCGTGACGCCGACTGCAGCGGTGTCAGGCCGCCGAGCACCAGGTTGATCAGCAGGGGAGCGTCGACTTCGTGTGCGATACGCTCGATTTCGCCGACGTCCTGCGGCGCCTCCACGAAGATGACATCAGCGCCCGCTTGCGCGTACCGGTTGGCGCGCTCGATCGCCGCATCCAGACCGAGTGGCGCGCGGGCATCGGTGCGGGCCACCACCAGCAGGTCGTCGTCGGATCTGGCGTCCAGCGCGGCCGCCAGCGTCTGCTCGAACACCGCCGCGTCGACGACCTGCTTGTCCGGCAGGTGACCGCAGCGTTTCGGGAACACCTGGTCCTCCAGCTGGATGGCGGCCACCCCGGCCGCGTCGTAGGCACGAACCGTGCGCATCACGTTCATCGGTCCGCCGTAGCCGGTGTCGGCGTCGGCGATTAGCGGGACATCACCCAGCGCGCCGGTGATCATCGCGACCCGGTCGGCCATCTCGGTCGCGGTGACCAGCCCGATGTCGGGCAGGCCAAAGCCCGACGCCGCCACACCGGCGCCGGTCATGTACGCCGCGACGTGCCCGGTGCGCCTGGTCAGATGCGCCGAGATGCCATCGAAAACGCCTGGGGCGACGATGATTTCGCGTTTGTCCAGCAATGCTTTGAGCCGGGTGCGGGCCGGTGTTGTTGCCATCTCGTGTCCTTTCAGTCCAGCGCGCCCGCGACGGGGTCGGCGAGCAGGTCGATCAGGTTGTCGATGTCGGTCAGGTCGTCGAGCCCGACCACCGCGCGCTCGATCGCGGCGGCGCGGCCGTGATCGGTGACCCGGTCGGCCAGCGCGTGGAACTTGGCCATCAGTTCGTCGTTGGTGACCGGATCGTTGGGCGCGCCGTGCGGCAGGGCGACCCGCGCGCGGTGCACGGTTCCGTCCCGGGTGGTCACCGCGACATCGGTGCGAAACCTCTCGGCGATGCCGGCGTCGGCCAGCGATTCGTCGAGATGCACCGTGGTGGCCGCGATCAGCGACCAGATGTCGTCGGAATCGAGCCGGGCCGGGGTGAACTGCTCGGGCAGCACGTTGCCGTCGAGCAATGCGGCGGCGGTGGCGTACCCGATGTTCATCTGTGCTCCGATCGGGGTGAGCGGACGCTCCGGCAACCACCAGCCGTGCTTGTACACGGTCTCTCCGACGGTGATGTCGACCGACGAAATATCGTCCGGTGCAACCGAATTCCGCAGCTGCCGGGCGGCGTCGATGGCGCCGTGCAGCCCACCCATCGCGGCATAGGACTTGACCATGATGAGCGAGGTCTCCCAGCGGTGGCCGAGTTCAGCGGTCAGCAGCGAGGCATCCGGGTCGTGGCCCTCGCCGAAAACGCTGAGGAAGCCGCCGTATTCACGTTCGAACACGCGCTTGATCCCGGTGTACCCGGCGGCCGCCAGGCCCGCCGCGTAGAAGCCGTTGCGGGCGGCCAGGCCGTGGTGCATGCGCTTGCTCATCGCTTCGTACTGCGCGGCCATCAGCCCCGCCGACTGGGTGGCGGCAAGACCCAGGGCGTCTTCGAGCTGCGCGGGCGGTAGTCCGCGCAGCTTGCCGGAGGCCATCGCGGCCGAATGGGTGCCGAAGACTGGGCCCGAATGCCATCCGCGGTCCAGCATTTGGGTGCCGTGCAGGGTGTAGCCCACGCGGGGCCCGACCTCGAACCCGGCGATGGCCGCGAGCAGCAGGTCGGAGCCGGCCGTCGGCGCCGGACGTGTTGACGCCGTCGACAGCACCGCCGGGATGAGCAGCGAGCAGCTGTGCAGCGGGGCCAGCGGGTGGAAGTCGTCGAGTTCGAAGCCCTGGATGTAGGTGCCGTTGAGCACCGCGGCCGCGGGCGCGCTGGTGCGCCGGCCGGTCCCGATGACGACGCATTCGCCCGAGCCCTCCAGACCCAGCACCGCGTCGGTGGCGACGCGTGACCACGGCAGCTGGGCACCCACCAGGGCGCAGCCGATGCCGTCGAGCAACAGGTGCTTGGCGCGATCGACGACACCGGCGGGGACGTCGTCGAGCGTGAGCTCGGCGACCCAGGTGGCAAGGCGCCCGGTCGGCCCGGCCGGATCGGTGGCGACCCGCTGCTGCACCGCGGTCATCACAACCCCCTGGTCGATGGATGGTTAGTTGTCATATGTTTATAACAACTGATCGGATCGCGCAAGGAGGGCGGTGTGACAGCATTGAGCACCGTGCAGCAGCGCAGCGAGAAGGCCGGTGCGGTGTCCGCGACCGCGGGTGTGCCGTTACACCGCCAGCTGTACCTGGTGCTGCACGACGAGATCGACCGTGGAGTCATCGCCCCCGGCGAGGCGCTGCCCACCGAGCAGACCCTGTGTGACCAGTTCGGGGTTTCTCGGATCACCGTGCGGCGCGCGCTGGCCGACCTCGCCGAACAGGGCTACATCGAACGCCGGCATGGCGTCGGTTCGTTTGTGCGCCAACATGATCCGTCCGATGCGCCGACGGGTCGCTCGTATCTGCAGGAACTGCGCCAGACCCAATTCGAGACCGAGGTCGAGGTGGTCGAACTGGGCACGCGGTCGCCCACCCGGATCGTCGCCGAAACCCTCGGGCGCACCGGCGAGTTGCTGCACATCGTGCGCGTGCGCCGGCAACGCAGGACCGGCGAGCCGTTGCTGGTGACCGACGCCTGGCTGCCGCCGGAACTGGCCCCGGTGCTGACCGAGGCCGCATTGCGGCGCGCGCCGCTCTACGAGCTGCTGTCCGACGGCGGCATCACCATGAACCGGGTGCGACACGAGATCACGGCCGAAATCGCGGGCCCGCGCAACGCGCAGCTGCTCGACATGCCGATCGGCGCGGCCCTGTTGCGGGTCAACCGCCTCGTCTACGCGGCCGACGCACCACACCACTACCTCTCGGCCCTGCTATCGCCGAGCCGAAGTCGCGTGCTGCTCACCCAGGCGGCCGACGAGATGGACACCGGTGACCGCCTGAGAATCGCCCACGACGTCGGCGGGCAGAGCCGCTAGGACGCGCCGCGGACCGCCCTGTCGATCGCGCTGGAGTCGGGTGCGCAATCACCGGCGCCGGCCACCAACGTCGCCAGCGCACCCGCCGCGCACGCACGCTGCAACGCCAGCCGCCGCCGATCCCTCGAGCCCGGATTGGACGGCCAATTCGCGGCCAGCACGCCGGCGAACACGTCGCCGGCCCCGGTGGTGTCCACCGGATCCACTTTCGGAGCCGGCACCGTGTACTCGCCGTCGGTGCCAACGTAGCGGGCGCCGTGCGCGCCCAGTGTGATCACTAAATGATCTGGGCGCCAAGGCCATTCGTCGGCTTCGTCTTCGTTGGTGATCACCACGTCCGCCGCGGCCGCCAATTCGCCCAACGAGCGGGGGTCCTGGCCGGCCGGCGAGGCATTCACGACGACGATCGCTCCCGCCGAACGCGCGTGCTGCGCCGCCGCGACAGCCGTGTCCACCGGTATCTCCAGCTGGGTCAACATCACATCGCAGTCCGCGACGGCCGCACGCGCACGGTCGTCGGTCAGCGTGAAACGACCGTTGGCGCCCGGCGCGACCACGATGGTGTTCTCGGCGTTCGCGTCGACTACCACGACGGCCGTGCCGCTGGGGCCGGGGATCTCGACGGCTCCGTCCAGCCCGACGCCGTTGGCCTCGAGGTGGGCGCGTAGTAGTCCGGCGGCCCCGTCATCGCCCACCGCCCCGACGAACTGCACCTGCGCGCCCGCGCGCGCCGCCGCCACCGCCTGATTGGCGCCCTTGCCGCCGGGGGCCTGGGTCAGCGACGACGCCAAAACCGTTTCGCCAGGCCGCGGAAGGGCATCGACACCCAACGACAGATCGAGATTCACGCTGCCCACTACACAAACCCCAGCCATGACGCCGACGTTAGTCGCGACGGGATGGCAAGGCACACCAGGGCCACCAGCACTTTCGATGCCGAATCGCGTCACGGCAAACACCGAATAACTCGATGGCCGCGCGATATTCTGCTCCGTTAGGGGTGCTGGATCCCGAGAAAAGGGGCAGGCGGTTGACCACGAGCGAGCTAACAGACGCTGAACCCCATATCGATCCCGAACCGGCCCAACCGGCCACGAAGCGCCCGCGTCAGCGTGCCCTGGCGCGATTCCGGTTCGGCATCCAATCCAAGATTCTGATCACGATGCTGCTGTCGAGCATCCTGGGCGTGGCGGTGATCGGCGCCATCGGGGCGGTGTCCGGGCGCAACGCGTTGCGGCAGGTTGAGTCCGAACGCCTGATCGAGATGCGCGAATCCCAGAAGCGAGCGGTGCAGTCGTTGTTCCGCGAGGTGTCGAATTCGCTGATCACCTGGAGCGGCGGGTTCGGCATCAACCAGGCGACGGCGGCCCTCACGGCGGACTTCGCTCAATTGAACAATGCGCAGATCTCTTCGGCCCAACAGCAGTCGCTGGTCGATTACTACGACAAGGACATGATCAAACCGATCAAGCGAATCACCGGGGACACCATCGACATCAGGGCCGTCCTGCCAAGTTCCAACGCGCAGAAGTACGTTCAGGCGTACTACACCGCCGCGCCCCGGCCGAGCCCCGACGCGCTGCCCGTCCTGGACGCGGGCGACGGCAGCGCATGGTCGGCGACCAACGCGCGCTTCGACTTCTACATGCGCGGCATCGTGACGCGCTTCGACTATCGCGACGCGCTGTTGTTGGACATGCAGGGCAATGTCGTCTACAGCGTGCTGAAGGGTCCCGATCTCGGGACCAACATCCTGACCGGCCCGTACCGCGAGTCGAAGCTGCGGGAGGCGTATCAAAAAGCCTTGGCGTCCAACGACCTCGACTTCGTCTGGATCACCGACTTCCAGCAGTACCAGCCGGCACTCGACACCCCCACGGCGTGGGTGGTGTCACCGGTCGGCATGAACGGCAAGTTCGAGGGCGTGATGGCGCTGCCGGTGCCGGTCGCCAAGATCAACAAGATCATGACCGCCGACAAGCACTGGGAGGCCGCCGGCATGGGGCCGGCGACCGAAACGTATCTGGCCGGGCCCGACGACCTGATGCGTTCCGATTCGCGGGATTTCATCGAGAACCCGAAGGAATACCGGCGCTCGGCGATCGACGCCGGCACGCCGCCCGACGTCGTGGACCGGGCGTTGCGGCTGGGCACCACCACCCTGGTGCAGCCGGTTGACACCGCCGGTCTTCGCGCCGCAAAACGCGGCGAGACGGGCGTGGTCAGCGCCACCGACTACATGGGCAACAAGGAATTGGAAGCCTATTCACCGCTGAACATCCCCAACTCCGACCTGCACTGGTCGATCCTCGCGACGCGCGACAACTCCGATGCGTTCGCCCGGCTTGGCAGGTTCAGCAAAAATCTGGTGATCGCGGTCGCTGCGATGATCTTCGCCATCTGCGTGGCCTCGATGTTCGTCGCTCAGGCCGCTGTGCGACCGGTCCGGCGCCTCGAAGAAGGCACCCGCAAGATCAGCTCCGGCGATTACGAGATCAACATCCCGGTCAAACATCGCGACGAAATCGGTGATCTCACAGCGGCGTTCAACGAGATGAGCCGGAACCTGGCGATCAAGGAGGAGCTGCTCAACGAGCAGCGCCGGGAAAACGACCGCCTGCTGCTGGCGTTGATGCCTGAATCGGTGTTGCAACGCTATCGCGAGGGCGAGGAGACCATTGCCCAGAAACATCAGGACGTCGCCATCATCTATGCCGACATCGTGGGCCTCGACGAGTTTTCCAACGACGTGCCGGAAGACGAGTTGGTCGCCACCGTGGACGACCTGTTCCGGCAATTCGATTCGGCCGCCGAAGCCCTTGGCGTCGAACGGATTCGCACCTTCCACAACGGCTATCTGGCCAGTTGCGGGGTGGTCACCCCGCGCCTGGACAGCATTCACCGTGCCGTCGACTTCGCCCTCGAGATCGGTCGCATCATCGATCGATTCAACCGCCAGGCCGCGCACCAGCTGGGTCTGCGGGTCGGGGTGAACACGGGCAACGTGGTGAGCGGGCTGGTCGGCCGCTCCAGCCTGGTCTATGACATGTGGGGCGGCGCGGTCAGCCTGGCGTATCAAATGCACAGTGGCGCACCGCAGCCCGGCGTGTACGTGAGTTCGCAGGTGTACGAGGCGATGCGGGACGTTCGGCAGTTCACGCCCGCGGGCAGCATCTCCATCGGCGGTGCCGATCAGGCCATCTACCGGTTGTTGGAGCGCTGATGAACCTCTTCAACTCGACATGGTTCTACTGGGCGATCGGCATCGCCGTCGGACTGCCGCTCGGGTTGATCGCGCTCACCGAGCTCCACGACGCGCTGCTGCGCCGGAACAGCCCGCTGGCCCGGCAGGTCGGCCTGCTGCGCAATTACCTGCTGCCGCTCGGTGCGCTGTTGCTGCTGTTGGTTCAGGCCTCGCAGGTTCCGGCAGGCGACGTTCCGGTGCGCGTTTTGACCACGGTGTTCGGTCTGCTGGTGCTGGTGCTCGTGCTGTCCGGCCTGAACGCGACGATGTTCGAAGGCGCGCCCGAAAAGAGTTGGCGCAAAAGGCTGCCCACCATCTTCCTGGACTGCGCCCGGTTGGCGGTGATCGGCGTCGGCCTGGCGGTGATGTCGTCCTACATCTGGGGTGTGCGCATCGGCGGCATCTTCACCGCGCTGGGCGTCACGTCGGTCGTCATCGGCCTGATGCTGCAGAACTCCGTCGGCCAGATCGTGTCCGGCCTGTTCATGTTGTTCGAGCAACCCTTCCGCATCGACGAATGGCTGGACACCGGCACGGCCCGCGGGCGCGTGGTGGAGGTGAACTGGCGCGCTGTGCACATCGACACCGGCAGCGGCATTCGGGTCATGCCGAACTCGATGCTCGCCAGCAACGCGTTCACGAATCTCAGCCGCCCGCCCGGCGCGCACAAGCTGACGGTGACGACGATGTTCTCCAGTGTCGACCCGCCGGACCGGGTGTGTGCGCTGCTGTCGCGGATCGCGCAGGGGTTGCCGCAACTCAAGGCCGGCAGCGTGCCGCGCACCGTCCCGGCGGGCGCAGGCGAATACCGCACGACCATCGGGTTGGAGTCACCCGCGGACGCCGGGTCCGCCAAGGCCACGTTCCTGCGCTGGGCCTGGTATGCGGCCCGGCGGGAGGAATTGCACCTCGACGGCGCCGACGACGACTTCTCCACCGTCGAACGGGTAGAGCACGCGTTGCACACGGTGGTGGCGCCGGCGTTGCGGATCGGCGCGGAGGAACAGCGAGCGCTGCGGTCCGCGGCGCGGATTGTCCGCTACGGGGCCGACGAGGTGGTGGAGTACGCCGGCCAGGTGCCCGCCACCATGACGTTCCTGATCTCCGGGCGCGTGCAGCTGACCGCGACCGCCGACGACGGGTCCCTGGTGCCGATCAGCACGCTGGTCGAGGGATCGTTCCTGGGGCTGACGGCGCTGACCCGGCAACCGAACCTGGCCAGCGCGTACGCGCTGGATGAGGTCACCGCGCTGGAGATCGACCGCGAGCACATCGAGCACCTGGTGACGCGCGCGCCGCTGTTGTTGCAGAACTTCGGCAACATCATCGAAGAACGCCGCGGCAAGGTGCGCAGCGCACGGCGCGGCGAGCGGGTGGGGTAGTGGCGATCGTGAGCGCGGCGGTGCCGGGCGAAGCGGGTCGCCACCATCTGGGGTAGTGGCGATCGTGAGCGCGGCGGTGCCGGGCGAAGCGGGTCGCCACCATCTGGGGTAGTGGCGACTCACCCGGGGTTTCGCCGCCGGATACCCTGGTTCAATGAGTCTGCAAGCACCATCGCTTCCTGACTTGCGCCAGGAGGTACACAACGCCGCACGCCGCGCCCGGGTCGCGTCGCGTGTCCTGGCATTGTTGCCGACGGTTGCCAAGGATCAGGCGCTGCGGTCTGCGGCCGACGCGATAGCCGCCCACACCGAGCTGATCCTGTCGGCCAACGCCGAAGACCTCGACGCCGCCCGCGCCGCCGGCACGCCATCGGCGATGCTCGACCGGTTGGCCCTGGACCCCAAACGCGTCGACGGCATTGCCGCCGGCCTGCGTCAGGTCGCCGGGCTGCCCGACCCGGTCGGGGAGGTGTTGCGCGGTTACACGCTGCCCAACGGGCTGCAGCTGCGCCAGCAGCGGGTGCCCCTGGGCGTCGTCGGCATGATCTACGAGGGCCGGCCCAACGTGACCGTCGACGCCTTCGGGTTGGCGCTGAAGTCCGGCAATGCCGTGTTGCTGCGCGGAAGTTCGTCGGCGGCGCGGTCCAACCAGGCCCTGGTGCAGGTGCTGCGGGCGTCGCTGGTCAGCGAGGACCTGCCGGCCGACGCGGTGCAACTGCTTTCCGCCGATGACCGCTCCACGGTGACGCATCTGATCCAGGCCCGCGGCCTGGTCGACGTGGTGATTCCGCGCGGCGGGGCGAGCCTGATCGACGCGGTGGTCCGTGACGCGCAGGTGCCCACCATCGAGACCGGCGTCGGCAACTGCCACGTCTACGTGCACGAGGGCGCCGACCTGGATGTGGCGGAGCGAATCCTGTTGAATTCCAAGACCCGTCGGCCCAGTGTCTGCAATGCCGCCGAGACACTGCTGATCGACATCGGGATCGCCGAGGAGGCGCTGCCCCGGCTGGTGAGCGCCCTGCAGGACGCCGGCGTGACCGTGCACGGTGGATTCTCCAAGGACGCGCACGAGGACGACCTGCGTCGCGAGTACCTGTCGATGGACATCGCGGTGGCGGTCGTCGACGGTATCGACGCCGCGATCGCGCACATCAACGAGTACGGCACCGGACACACCGAGGCCATCGTCACCACCAATATGGCTGCGGCGCAGAAGTTTACGGATGGCGTTGACGCGGCCGCTGTGATGGTGAACGCGTCCACTGCGTTCACCGACGGTGAGCAGTTCGGCTTCGGCGCCGAAATCGGCATCTCCACCCAGAAGCTGCACGCCCGCGGCCCGATGGGGCTGCCCGAGTTGACCTCGACCAAATGGATCGCGTGGGGTGACGGACAAACTCGTCCGGCCTGATATCCCGCGTGCAGCAAGTGTTTTAGGAGAACCGATTGTGAGTGTGCCCGCCCGGTCCAAGCCGTTGTTCGACGACATCGACGACGTCTCGCGGCGGTTGGCCGAGACCGGCTACCTGCCCGACACCGCCACCGCGACGGCCGTGTTCCTGGCCGACCGGCTCGGCAAGCCGTTGTTGGTGGAAGGCCCGGCCGGCGTGGGCAAGACGGAGCTGGCCCGCGCCATCGCCCAGGCCACCGGCTCGGGCCTGGTGCGCTTGCAGTGCTACGAGGGCGTCGACGAGGCGCGCGCGCTCTACGAGTGGAACCACGCCAAGCAGATACTTCGCATTCAAACCAGCAACGCTGCCGGACACGGGGACTGGGACCAGACCAAGGACGACGTGTTCAGTGAGGAGTTCCTGCTGCAGCGTCCGTTGCTGACCGCGATCCGGCGCACCGAGCCCACCGTGCTGCTCATCGACGAGACCGACAAGGCCGACATCGAGATCGAGGGCCTGCTGCTGGAGGTGTTGTCGGACTTCGCGGTGACCGTTCCCGAGCTGGGCACCATCACCGCCGAGCGCACCCCGCTGGTGGTGCTGACCTCCAACGCCACCCGCGAACTCTCCGAGGCGCTCAAGCGTCGTTGCCTGTTCTTGCACATCGACTTTCCCAGTCCCGACCTGGAACGCCGCATCCTGCTGTCCCGGGTCCCCGAGCTGCCCGCGCACCTGGCCGAGGAGCTCGTTCGCATCATCGGCGTGCTGCGCGGCATGCAGCTCAAGAAGGTGCCATCCATCGCCGAGACCATCGACTGGGGCCGCACGCTGCTCGCGCTGGGCCTGGACACCATCGACGACGCGGTCGTCGCGGCCACGCTCGGCGTGGTGCTCAAACACCAATCCGACCAGCAGCGCGCGACCGGCGAACTGCGGCTGAATTAGGACCGCCGCGATGGCCACCCGCCGTATCCGACCCTCCCGGCCGCTCGCCCCACACGGGCTGCCGGGCCACCTGGTGGGATTTGTCGAAGCGCTTCGCGGGGCAGGGATTTCGGTCGGTCCGTCGGAGACGGTGGACGCCGGGCGGGTGATGGCGACCCTCGGCCTGGAGGACCGCAAGGTGCTGCGCGAGGGCCTTGCGTGCGCCGTGCTGCGCCGCTCGGATCACCGCGAGACCTACGACGCGATGTTCGACCTGTGGTTCCCCGCGGCGCTGGGCGCTCGCGCGGTGGTTGCCGACGAGGAGGCCGACGACTCGCGGGACGACGATGCGTTGCCGGCCGACGACGTCGAGGCGATGCGCCAGATGCTGGCCGACCTGCTGACCGAGAACCCGGACCTCGCCGAGATGGACGAGCGCCTGGTCGCGATGATCGCCCAAATCGTGGAGATCTACGGGAAATACAGCTCCAGCCGCGGCCCGTCGTTCTCGTCGTACCAGGCGCTCAAGGCGATGGCGCTGGACGAGCTCGAAGGCAAGTTGCTGGCCGGGCTGCTCGCCTCGTACGGCGAGGAACCCACCCCCAGTCAGGAGGAGATCGCCAAAGCACTTGCTGCGCAGCGGATTTACCAGATACGCAAGCTGGTCGACTCGGAGACCAAACGGCGCACCGCGGAGCAGCTGGGCCGCGACCACGTCCAGATGTACGGCATTCCACAGCTTTCCGAGAACGTCGAATTCCTGCGCGCGTCCGGTGAGCAGCTGCGCCAGATGCGCCGGGTGGTGGCCCCGCTGGCCCGCACGCTGGCGACCCGCCTGGCGGCCCGGCGGCGGCGCGCCAGGGCGGGGGCGATCGATCTGCGCAAGACGCTGCGCAAGTCGATGTCCACCGGCGGTGTGCCGATCGACGTGGTGCTGGCCAAGCCGCGCCCGGCGCGGCCGGAACTGGTGGTGCTATGCGACGTGTCCGGTTCGGTCGCCGGGTTCAGCCATTTCACCCTGCTGCTGGTACACGCGCTGCGCCAGCAGTTCTCGCGGGTGCGCGTGTTCGCCTTCATCGACACCACCGACGAGGTGACCCACATGTTCGGCCCGGAGGCCGACCTGGCCGTCGCCATCCAGCGGATCACCCGGGAGTCGGGCGTGTACAGCCGCGACGGCCATTCCGATTACGGCAACGCGTTTGCGTCGTTCGTGCAGGCGTTTCCGAATGTGCTGTCGCCGCGCACCTCGCTGCTGGTCCTCGGGGACGGCCGAACCAACTACCGCAATCCGGAGATCGAGCTGCTGACCCACATGGTGACCGCCAGCCGGCACGCGCACTGGCTGAATCCCGAGCCCAAGCATCTGTGGGGCAGCGGCGACTCGGCGGTGCCGCGTTATCAAGAGGTCATCCCGATGCACGAGTGCCGGTCCGCCAAGCAGCTGGCCGCGGTGATCGACCAGCTGCTGCCGGTCTGACACCGCCTTCGTGCGGGCGTCGCTCGCCTCGCCGAGTGTCACGCCAGCGTGGCGTCGGACCGCGGTTGCCACGCCAGCGTGACGCTCGCGACGAATCGAACCCGTACCTGGGAAATCGGGCCGTAACACCGGCTCAAGTAAGCTGGCAAATCGTGCAAAAGCAGCTTCGCAGGTTAGGGGTGATGGGTGGGACGTTCGACCCCATCCATTACGGCCACCTGGTTGCCGCCAGTGAGGTCGCCGACCTGTTCGACCTCGACCAGGTGGTGTTCGTGCCCAGCGGACAGCCCTGGCAGAAGGAGCGGCAGGTTTCCGCCGCCGAGGACCGGTATCTGATGACGGTCATCGCCACGGCGTCCAATCCCCGCTTCTCGGTCAGCCGGGTCGACATCGACCGCGGCGGTCCCACGTACACCAAGGACACGCTGAGCGATCTGCGCGCCCTCAACCCGGACTCCGAGCTGTACTTCATCACCGGGGCCGACGCGCTTGCCTCCATACTGTCGTGGCAGGGCTGGGAGACGGTGTTCGACCTGGCGCGCTTCATCGGGGTCAGCCGGCCCGGCTACGAGCTGCGCCGCGAACACATCACCGGCGTGCTCGGTGAGCTGCCCGACGACGCGCTGACCCTGGTCGAGATCCCGGCGCTGGCCATCTCCTCTACCGACTGCCGTCAACGCGCGGCGCAGCGCCGGCCGCTGTGGTACCTGATGCCCGACGGTGTCGTGCAGTACGTCTCCAAGCGCCGGCTCTACCGCGACGAGGGGCCGCCGGTGATCGTGAACGAGACACGCCTGAGCACAGGGGAACACCCGTGAGCGCCACCCCGGAGGCCATCGACATGGCGACGGTGGCCGCCGGCGCCGCCGCCGCCAAGCTGGCCGACGACGTCGTGGTCATCGACGTTTCGGCCCAGCTCGCCATCACGGACTGCTTCGTGATCGCCTCGGCGTCCAACGAGCGACAGGTCAACGCGATCGTCGACGAGGTCGAGGAGAAGATGCGGAAGGCCGGCTACAAGCCGGCGCGTCGCGAGGGTACGCGGGAAGGCCGCTGGACGCTGCTGGACTATCGCGACATCGTCGTTCACATTCAGCACCAGGAAGACCGCGACTTTTATGCCCTGGACCGGCTGTGGAGTGACTGCCCGATGGTGCCGGTGGAGCTGGACGAGCGTCCCGAGGACTCTGAAGGCTCGGGTGCGCAATGAGCATTCGTCGTCTGATCATGTTGCGGCACGGGCAAACCGAGTTCAATGCCGGCAGCCGGATGCAGGGCCAGCTGGATTCCGAACTGAGCGAACTCGGGCGGGCGCAGGCGATCGCCGCCGCCGAGGTGCTGGGCAAGCTGCAGCCGTTGCTGCTCGTGTCGTCGGATCTGCATCGCGCCTACGACACGGCGGTCAGGCTGGGGGAGGTGACCGGTCTGCCGATCCGGGTGGACCAGCGGTTGCGCGAAACCCATCTGGGCGACTGGCAGGGACTGACCCACACCGAGGTCGACACGCAGGCCCCGGGCGCGCGGCTGGCCTGGCGCGAGGACGCCACCTGGGCGCCGCACGGCGGTGAGAGCCGGGTCGACGTCGCCGCCCGCAGCGTGCCGCTGGTCGCCGAACTGGTGTCCGGCGAGCCGGAATGGGGTGATCCCGACGGGCCGGATCGCCCGGTGGTGCTGGTGGCCCACGGGGGTCTCATCGCCGCGCTGTCGGCCGCGCTGCTGAAGCTTCCGGTCGACAACTGGCCGATTCTGGGTGGCATGGGCAATGCCAGCTGGGTGCAACTGTCCGGCCACAGTGACGATCCCGCCGACGCATTCGACGTCATCCGTTGGCGTCTGGATGTGTGGAACGCTTCGGCGCAGGTGTCCAACGATGTCCTCTGAGCGGCCACCGAGGCCTACCCTGCTGATCTTCGCCGACTCGTTGGCCTACTATGGGCCGACCGGGGGTCTGCCCGCCGACGATCCGCGCATCTGGCCGAATATCGTTGCAGCACAATTGGATTGGGATGTCGAGCTGATCGGCCGCATCGGTTGGACGTGCCGCGACATCTGGTGGGCGGCGACCCAGGACCCGCGGGCCTGGGCGGCGCTGCCCAGGGCCGGCGCCGTCATCTTCGCCACCGGCGGCATGGATTCACTGCCGTCGGTGCTGCCCACCGCGCTGCGCGAGCTGATCCGCTACGTGCGGCCGCCCCGGCTGCGGCGCTGGGTCCGCGACGGCTACGGCTGGCTGCAGCCCAGGCTCTCGCCGGTGGCCCGCTCGGCCCTGCCCCCGCACCTGAGCGCGGACTACCTCGAACAGACCCGTGGCGCAATCGATTTCAACCGCCCCGGCATTCCGATCGTGGCCTCGCTGCCATCCGTGCACATCGCCGACACCTACGGCCGCGCGCACCACGGGCGCGCCGGGACGGCGGCCGCGATCACCGAATGGGCGCAGAACCACCAGGTGCCCCTGGTCGACCTCAAAGCCGCTGTCGCCGAGCAGGTTATGAGTGGGCGCGGGAACCCCGACGGCATCCACTGGAATTTCGAGGCTCACCAGGCGGTCGCGGAGCTGATGCTCAAGGCGCTCGCCGAGGCCGGCGTGGCAACGATGCGGGACGCGCAGCGCGATGAGGAGGCGCCGCGCAATCAAGTAGGCGTGTCTGACGAGAAGCCCCGCGGGTAGCGCCGTGACTGTCGTGGTGGTGACCGACTCGTCGGCACGTCTGCCCGCCGAGCTGCTGGAGAAGTGGGGGATACGTGTCGTTCCGCTGCACATCCTGCTCGACGGCAACGATTTGCGCGACGGTGTCGACGACGTTCCCGGCGACATCTACAAGCTCGCGGCCACCACCGCCGCGGCCACTCCGGCCGAACTGGCCGACGCGTACCAGCAGGCACTGACCGACAGCGGCGCCGACGGCGTTGTGGCCGTGCATATTTCGTCGGCGTTGTCGGGCACCTGCCGGGCCGCCGAGCGCACCGCCGCCGACCTCGACCCGAACGTGCGCGTCGTCGACTCCAAGTCGGCCGCGATGGGCACCGGTTTCGTCGCGTTGGCCGCCGCGCGGGCCGCGGCCGACGGTAAAGACGTCGACGCCGTCGCGGACGCGGCGCGCGCGGCCGTGGACCGCGGACACGCCTTCATCGTGGTGCACCGGCTGGACAACCTGCGCCGCAGCGGACGCATCGGCGGGGCGAAGGCGTGGCTGGGCACCGCGCTGGCACTCAAACCGTTGTTGCGCATCGATGACGGCAAACTCGTTCTGGCCCAACGGGTCCGAACGGTCAGCCACGCGACGGAGGCGATGATCGACCGGGTCTGTCAGGTCGTCGGCGATGACGCCGCCGCCCTGGCGGTGCACCACGTCAACAACCCGGACGGCGCGCGTGAGGTGGCGACGGCGCTGGGCGAGCGGCTGCCGGCGTGCGAGCCGGCGATCATCACCGAGCTGGGACCGGTGCTCGCGCTGCATGTCGGCGCGGGCGCGGTCGCGGTGAGCGTGGCGCTCGCGGCGAATTAGGTGGCGCCCACCGGCCGTCGCGCGTTGTCACCGCGCGGGTGCACCACTTGCGGCCACCAGAACCACCGCCCGAGCAGGGTGGCGATCGAGGGCATCAGCAACGTGCGCACGACCAGCGTGTCGAGCAGCAGACCGATGCACACGGTCGAGCCGAACTGACCGAGCACCCGCAGATCGCTGCCCAGCATGGACGCCATGGTGAAGGCGAACACCAGACCGGCGGCCGTCACCACCCCGCCGGTGCCGGCCATCGACCGGATGATGCCCGTCTTGAGCCCGCCGTGGATCTCTTCGCGGAACCGGGAGACCAGTAGCAGGTTGTAGTCGGACCCGACGGCCAACAGGATGATGACCGACAGCGCCATCACGATCCAGTGGATCCTGATGCCGAACAGATCCTGCCAAATCAACACGGACAGACCGAAAGACGCCGCGATCGAGCTGGCCGCCGTGCCCACGATCACCAGCGCGGCCACCACACTTCGGGTCAGCAGCAACATGATCATGAAGATCAGCGTGAGCGCCGACACCACCGCGATCATCAGGTCGTATTTCTCGCCGTCGGCCATGTCCTTGAAGGTCGCGGCGGTTCCGCCGAGATACACCCGGGCATCCGACAGCGAGGACTGCTTCAACCCCTCCTGCGCGGCGGTGCGTTCGGCGTCGACGCGCGCGATGCCCTCCGGCGACATCGGATCGCCCTGGTGGGTGATGAAGAACCGCGCCGACTTACCGTCGGGCGACAGGAACATGCGAAGACCCGTCTGAAAGTCGGGGTTGTCAAAGGCTTCCGGCGGGAGATAGAAGAAGTCGTCGTTCTTGGAGTTGTCGAAGCTTTGCCCCATCACGATGGCGGTGTTGCTCATCGCCTCCATCTGGTCGATCATCGCCTTGAACGTCTGGTAGAGCGTCAGCGTGATGCCCCTGGTGGTCTTCAGCGTGGTGATCAGCGTGGGAAACAGCGCAGTCAGGTCGCGTGAGGCTTTGGCGGTGTGCGCGATGTCGGTCGTCAAATAGTGGAACTGCTCGGCCAGTTGGTCGAACCCGTCGAACGTGTCGAAGAGGGACCGCAGCCCGATGCACACGGGAATGTCGTAGCAGTGCTTCTCCCAATAGAAGATGCTGCGTATCGGCCGGAAGGTGTCGTCGAAATCGGCGATGTGGTCGCGCAGGTTGTCGGTGATCTGCGACGTCACGGCCGTAGTCTTTGCGCTGTCGTCGGCGGCGTTGGCCAGGTCCAGCGACACCTCGTATTGGCGCTGCGTGGTGTCGATCTGGGTTTGCAGGTCGTCGGCCATCTTGAGGATGTCGTTCATGCGTTCCTTGAGGAAGCCCATGTTCTGCATCGTCGTCTGGCTTTGCACGCTGTTCTGGAAAGGAATCGAGCTGTGCTGAATCGGAATGCCCAGTGGCCGGGTGATGTCCTGGACCATGGCGATGCCGAGCGTGCGCATCTCGTTCTTGGCCACCCGGTCCAGCACCAGCATGTCCGCCGGGTTCCGCATGTCATGGTCGGACTCGACCATCAGCAGGTCGGGATTCATCCGCGCTTCGGAGAAATGCCGGTTCGCGGCCTCTTGCCCTTGATTGGATGGGGCTGACAACGGCAGGTAATGGCGGTCGTTGTAGCTGGTGTGGAAGCTCGGCAGGGCGATCATGCCGACCAGCACTACCGCGGCGCTGACAGCCAAAACCGGTGCGGGCCAACGTACTACGGCGGTGCCCACCCGGCGCCACAGCCGACCACGCTTGGCCTGCTTCTCGAAGAGGTGGAAGCGGCTGCCGATGAAGACGACCGCGGGGCCCAGCGTGATTCCGGCCAGCACCACGACCAGCATGCCGATCGCCACGGGCGCGCCCATGGTGTTGAACCAGGGCAGCCGCGAAAAGCTCAGGCAGTAGGTCGCGCCCGCGATCGTCAGGCCAGATCCCAAGACGACCGGCGCGACGCCCTTGAAGGTGGTGTAGTACGCGGTTTCTCGATCCTCGCCGGCGGCCAGCGCCTCCTGATAGCGGCCGACAAGGAAGATGCCGTAGTCCGTTCCCGCGGCGATCGCCAGCATGGTCAGGATGTTGGCGGCGAAGGTGGTGAGCCCAAACGCGTTGTGGTACGCGAGGACCGCGACGACGCCGCGCGAACAGGCCAGTGCGACAAAGGTCATGAACAGCTGCACGAGTGTGGTCACGATGGACCGGTAGACCAGCAGCAACATGATCGCGATGGCACCCAGGGTGAACAGCGTGATCTTGGCCAGGCTGGCGTTACCGATGATGTGCATGTCGTCGGACAGCGCCGCGGGACCGGTGACGTAGGCCTTCACGCCGGGTGGCGCCTTGTTCTCGTCGATCACCTTGCGCACGGCGTCCACGGATTCGTTGGCCAGGGTCGTGCCCTGGTTACCGGCGAGGTTCACCTGAACATAGGCGGCCTTGGCGTCGGCGCTCTGCGCGCCGGCGGCGGTGAGCCGGTCGCCCCAGAAGTCCTGGATGTGCTGAATGTGCTTGGGGTCCTGGCGGAGTTGCCGAATCAGCTTGTCGTAGTACTGATGCGCGTCCGGGCCGAGCGGGTGCTGACCCTCCAGCACGATCATGACGGTGCTGTTGGAGTCGAACTCGTGGAAGTTGTGGCCCAGGCGCATCATCGCCTTCATCGACGGTGCGTCGAGCGGTGTCATCGGCGCCGAGTGCGCCTCGCCGACTTTCTCCAATGTGGGGACGATGACGTTCACCAACACGGTGATCGCGACCCAGCCAATGATGATCGGTACCGCGAAGATGCGGATCGCGTGGGGAAGGTAGGGGCGGTGGCCCCGCTCGGCCTTGGACAGGCGCCCCGTTGTGATCGGTCCGGTGTCAGCGGCGCTCAGGTCGCGCTCGGTCTCGTTGCTCGTGTTGCTCATGCGGACTTCACCAGGCAGAAGGTCTGGGCGTTATGGCCGTTGGAGTTCTGGTTGTCGCGGACGACGCCGTCCACGGTGATCTTGCAGCTGATCGTGCTGCCGTCGCTCTGCGCCATGATGTTGGCGCTCACCGACGGCAGCGTGGTCGAGATCGTGGCCGTCCAGGGCAGTGGGGCGTTGTTGACCTGATGCGTGTTGGCGTTTTCGTCCCAGTAGTTGATGTTCGCGGTCGTACCCGGGTTGCCGGAGATTTCGTAGACGACGACCTTCGGGTTGAACTGCACGATTTCGATCCCCTTGCCGGCGTTTGCGTTGAGATCTTCCGAGCCGAAGATCTTGTGCAGCCGCGACACGATCAGCGCCGAGGTCGCCAGAACGACCACCAGCAGCAGCGGGATCCACCCTTGTTTCAGTACGCGGGTCACAATGCCGGGGCGGGGACCTGAGTCCGGACTAGCCACCACCTGACCGCCTTCCGCAAAGCTCACCAACCGTCGCCGACGACACCACTGTCAACGGAACATTTGCTCAGTTAGGGATCCTAACCTTAGTGCACGCAAGCGTTCCTCCCGGGGGCCGCCAGTTGTGGCGAACGGCATACCCGCTAGTAGGACAGCCGACCGGTGACGGGGGGCAAGTCCGCCAGCGTCACGATGCCGGGCTCGGCGGCCACCACGGCCGGGACGGCGTTGGTAACTGGCATCGCGGTGTAGATCATTCCCAGTCCCATGAACCCGGGCTCCGTCCAATCCTTGGGCGGCAGGCAGTGCAGCACGGTGCGCATGTTGGGCAGCCCGAATACCTGGATGACGTGGCCGTGCTCGAGTGGTTTGGGTGGGACGACGTGGCTGCCCATCGTCCAGTTGAACCCGACGCTGACGACGTTGCGATCGCCGACCCAGCCGCGGTGGTAGCCGTAGACGCTGCCGACCGTTCCGGCGGGAATCTTCATGAAGCCCAGATCGGAGTCGCCGGTGGCCGCGGTGAACGTGACGTCGAAGGTCATCTTGTCCAGCTTCGCCCCGATCGCGTCGGCCATCATCGCGGCCGATTCGGCGAACACCTCGCTTTCCCGCCGGACGTTTTCGGCCAGCCCGGGGGTGTCGGGATCTTGCGAAAACCCCATGGCCGTCTGGGTTTCCGCCGATTCGTAGGTCGAGCAGTCGACGGACTCGGTGATCCGGATCTCGTCGACACGCTCGCACGAGGCGGACAGCACCATGCCCACCATGTTCGTCATGCCTGGGTGGGCCCCGCTGCCGAAGATCGTCGAGTTGCCCTTCTGGCAGGCGTCCTCGATGCGCTTGAGGTCCTGCGGTGTCTGCTTGCCGCCGGTGATCCACGCCGCGCTGGTGCACACGTTGACCCCCGATTCCAGCAGCCGCACCAACTCATCGACGCACGCCCACAACGGGTTATAGCAACACGCGTCGGCGCCCAGGGCCAACAGCGCGTCGATGTCGTTCGTCGCACGCACCCCGGTCGGCTCGGGCCAGCCCGCCAGATCGGCGGCGTCGACGCCCACCTTGTCCGCGCCGTGCGCGTACACCCCGGCCAGTTCGAGGTCGGGCCGCCCGATGATGGCGTGCAGCGAACGGCGACCGATGTTCCCCGTCGTCCACTGGATCACCCGCAGCGGACGGGACGGACTGGTCGTTTTCATGCGGGCTCCTTTGCCGTGCGATTGACTCATTATGTTCAACCCGGACCACGTGCACACCAGCCGGTGGTCAAAGGCCGGCCGCGCCGGCCGCCAGGAACAGGCAGCCGGCCGCGCCAAACAGAAGCGCGACTTCGCGGCGGCGCCGCGATCGAATCCAGCTGTGCAACGCCTGCATCGACCTGGCGGTTCTCTCGGGCGCCAGTGAATAGGCGAGCAGCGGAATTTCCACGAGGGCGAAGGCCACGATGTTGAACATCAACAGCGTTGCGACTTGCGTCGGGACTGCCGCGCCCGAGGCCAGTATGACCGCTAGCGCGGCGAGATAGTCGACCGACGGCAATGCGATGCTGCTACCGGCGATTCCCGCGACCGACAACGAATGCCCCCGCAGAAATCGTTGGGCCGGCGTCGCCAATCCTGCTTGGTGCGAGCCCAATCGCCCGGGGATGCCCACGGCCACGGCGACGGCGGCCGCCAGCGCCAGGAAACCGATCAAGATCTGAACCTTCGGCACGGTGAAGTAAGTGGACTCCGTCAGCGCGCGGCGAAGCAGGAACAAGACCACCAGCCCCACCGTCATTCCCATCGCGAAGGCGCCGGCCAAGAACGCGAGCAACTGCAACGCCGGCCTGGGCCGGTTCAGCATGAGCACCGTCATACCGATCCGAAAAGGTTCGACGCTGACGGCAACGGCCATTACCAGGACGGTGATCAACATGGATACGGCTGCACCCCGCAGTTGGTTGGTTCAGGCGTCCAGCCGGACAAACCGCTCCTGCCGGTACTCCTCGATACAGGCGGCGCGGCGGATCTTGCCGCTCGTCGTGGTGGGAATGGATCCGGGTGATACCAGCACCACGTCTTCGACGTTCAAGCCATGCGCGTTGGATATCGCGGCGGTGACATCGCTTCTGACGCTCGCGAGCCGGTGCGCCGTGTCCTGGGAATCGCTGCGCTCCTTGAGTTCGATGATGCTGACCAGCTTTTCGGTACCGTTGGCCGGGACCGATATCGCCGCGACCCGGCCGCGCGTGACTTCCTGGACGGTCGTCTCGATGTCCTCGGGATAGTGATTGCGCCCGTTGATGATCAGCAGATCCTTGATGCGGCCGACGATGAAAAGCTCGTCGTCGAAAAGGAAACCCTGATCGCCGGTTTTCAGCCAGGGCCCGCGGGGTGTGCCCGGCGACGGGTCCACCAGGGTGGCGCCGAAACAGGACTGTCCCTGCGGCGGTCTGCGCCAGTAGCCGTCGGCCACGTTTTCGCCATGCACCCAGATCTCGCCGACCACCCCGGGCGGGCACTCCCGGTTTGTGTCGCAGTCGACGATGCGCAGCGTCGGTGACTGCGCCACTTGGTATTTCACCAATCTCGTGCCGGTCCCGGCCGCGCACCGCCGAGCGCGTCCGGCGGAGAGCTCCCCGGCATCGAAACGAACCGCGCCGGATGATTCACTCCAGGTGCCCGCCGCCGCGAAGACGGTTGCCTCTGCCAAGCCATACGATGGACGCACCATCTCGTCGCGAAAATTGAAGTGAGCGAACCGATCAACGAATCGTTGCAAGGTGGCCGGCTCCACCCGTTCGGCGCCGCTGATGATGCCCAGCACCCCACCGAGGTCCAGCCCGGCCAGGTCGCTGTCGGAAGTTTTGCGGGCGGCTAAGTCAAAGGCGAAGTTCGGTGCCGCGGACCACGCGTGCGGGTTGCTGGCCAGGGCCTGCACCCATCGAGCCGGGTTCTCCAAAAACGAAATCGGACTGCTCAATTCGCCGCGGTAGCCACCCAGGACAGGGGCGCAGACCCCCAGCACCAGACCCATGTCGTGGTAGAAGGGCAGCCAGGAAACGATGGTGAGATCCGAGGGGGCCTTGACTTGGGCATCGGCGAAAAAGCCGCGCATCAGCTGTTCGAAATTCACCTTGAGGTTGCGGTGCGAGATCATCACCCCGGTGGGCCGCCGTGTTGAACCCGAGCTGTACTGCAAATAAGCGACGCTGGGCAGGTTGGCCGCCCGAACGTATGGTCCGCCATCGACGTCGAGATTCAGCGAATCGATCTCGACGATCTTGGGAACCGCGGCAAGGCCGGCTTTGTCAACGTATTCGGTGATGTCGTCGGCGACCGCGGACGTCGTCAGGACAACGGACGGCGACGTGTCGGCAAGCACGGCGCTGACCCGCTCATGACTTGAGCCGCGGTGCGGCAACGGGAGTGGAACCGCGACGAGCCCGGCCTGCATCGACCCCAGAAACGCCGCAATGTAGTCGAGGCTCTGGGGGGCAAGGATCACCGCGCGGTCTCCGACCGAACCATGAAGGTGAAGCTCGCGTGCCACGTTGATGGTTCTGCGCGACAACTGCGACCAGGTGAGGCTCTCGCGAACACCCGCCCAATCGCGCTCGTAGTCGGTGAAGGTGAACGCGATGTCGTCGGGACGCAAGCTGGCCCGTGCGTGCAGCATCGAGAGAATAGATGACTGGGACATAGGCATCACATCACGTCCGTACGGATAGTCGGTTTTTCTTGCTCGGAGTCAGTGGTCGGCTTCGCCTGCGCCGTGCGACAACACGGACATGGCCCCGGCCACGATCTGCGACATCGGGTCCGCGCCGCCGCCGAACGTCGCCTGGTTGGCCGGCGCGGTGACCTCGGCCGGGTCGAAGCCGTGCACCGGGTCCACCTGCACCGGGGCGGTCGCCGGGTCGTCGTTGCGTGAATAGCCCGCGTTCACCCGGGGGACCAGGATCGCATCGAGCCTGTTCAGCGTGTCTTCGTCGATCCCGATGTATTTCAGCGGCATCACCAGCGGAAGGTGCTTTTCGGGGATCATGATCGTGGTGTCTTTGGCGCCACGGGAATTGATCGTGGTCCTGATGTTTTGCGGCGGCACCATGCTCGGATTCGTGAAGGCCACCGCGGTGTGACCCGTGGCCAGGCCCAGCAGCGTGTTGGCGAGCGCGAACATGTTGTCCGGACGATCGGGAAAGTCTGCGATCGAGTCGTATGCGGCGACGAACCTGTTGGTGTCGTACTGGCTCTCGTACGGCGGCGGCATGCGGTAGTCGAGCGCGGGTACGACGCTGCCGACTCCGAACATGGCGGTCAGAAAGCTCTGACCGAAGGCGTGGCGCCCGATCGGGTCGCCGAAGGTGGCGAAGTTCAGCGTGTTCGGTGGGGGAGCGGTGGGATCGTTCGCCAGTCGGGCCTGCTCACCGTCGACCACGAAGGCGCCCTCCGAAAGGCCGATCGCTGTGCCGGGGCGCCCGGTGGTGCGAATCGCCGCATCGAGATTATCAATCCCCTGGTCGACCGATTCGCCAACGCTCGGGCCGTCCATTCCCAGGCCGGGGAAGGTTTCATCGAGCTTGCCGATGCCCGGGAAGAGTCGCTCGAGCACGTGTCCCTGAACCTGCCCCGCTGGATATCGAACGATTTGGCGTTGCTGGCCGGGAAACCAGTCCGCGCCCTCCATACGGATGTATTGGTCGTAGGGGATGCCCAGCACATGCGCGCCACCAAGAGCGTAGGCGGTCTGGTCGCCCGGCGCGCCCGGGGTCGGCGGTCCGCCGATGGGCTCGCCGTCGGCCGCTGCCGTCCCGATGCCGAAATACCCTGCGGTACTAACAGTTAACAGCGCCGCAACTTCTGCGAGTAGTTGCTTCATCCCTACTCCTGACCCGTCGGCTTCTCTAGTCTCACATACGTCATGGGTGCGTGCTAATTGGGTTCCGGCTCGGGGTGCCCGACGGATGTTCGCGACGATGCCCGCCGCAGCGGTCGCCGGACGGGCATTCGTGACGGCCACCAGTTGGCCCGGCCGGCGAGCACAGCGATGGCGGGAACGGTGACGGTGCGCACCAGGAAAGTGTCCAGCAGAATACCCACGCCGATCACCACACCGCCCTGGACCACGGTGCCGATGCTGGAGAACAGCAGGCCGCACATCGAGGCCGCGAAGATCAGACCCGCGGCGGTGATCACTCCGCCCGTCGAACTCAGGGTGCGGATGATGCCGTAACGCATGCTGTGCGGCGACTCGTCACGCATCCGCGAGACGAGCAGCATGTTGTAGTCGGCGCCTACGGCGACCAACACCACGAAGGCAAGTGGCGGCACGCTCCAATGCAATTGCTGGCCGAGTAGGAATTGGAATACCAGAACGCCGATGCCCACCGCCGACAAATACGAAATGACCACGGTGGCAACCAGATACAGCGGTGCGACAATCGCGCGCAGCAGTGCCATCAACGTCAGTAGCACCACCAGCAGGGTGACCGCGATGATGAATTTGATGTCGTGCTGATAGTAGTCCCGGGTGTCCTTGAGGCCCACGGTGTATCCGGCCATCGACACCTCCGCGTCCGCCAATGCGGTATTGGGTTGGGCGCCCCGGGCCGTCGCGGTGATGGCGGTGACCTGATCCATCGCTTCCGTGCTGAACGGACTGAGTTTGCTTTGTACCAGGTACCGCACCGAGTGGCCGTCCGGCGAAATGAACACCTTGGCGGCCTGCTGGAACTGCGGCAGGTGCAGCAGCTGCGCCGGGATGTTGAATCCCGCCATCGCCGGATGGGCCGCGTCGTGCTTCAACGACAACAAAAACGCCGCCGACTCGCTGAGCCCCGCGCCCAGCTGCTTGACCTTGTCGACGAGTTGGGCCACCGCGTCGGCCACCTGCCGGCTCCCGCCGGCGAATTGGTCGGCACCGTTTTGCAGGGTGGTCAGGTTGGCCTGCAGGCCGCCGGGCCGGTCCATTCCCATCGCCCGCAGCACGTCGTTGAGCTTGGCGAGTGCGCTGCGCAGGCGGTCCGTCGACGCTTTCAGGGCCCGTTTGTCCGGATACGTCTGCAGTTGGTGGGACAGGTCATTGATCGCGTCGAGGTCCGCTTGACCGCCCGGACCCACCAATTGCTCGAACGTCGCGCGGGTGGCGCTGCACGACGAGTCGGCATCGCAGACCGGGTTGCCCTGCAGCGCCGCCAGCACCGGGCCGATCCAGGCGAACACGTTCTTGGCGGCGGTGAAGTTCCACCCCATGGCGTTGCTGAGCGCGTTGACGTGGTCGACCAGCCGGGCCGCGATGTCGACCTGGTTCACCAGCGCGTCGCCGCTGTACTGGCTCTTCGTCGACGAGAACGCATTCTCCAGTTCCCGCACGCTGGCGGCGAGCTGGTTGACCTGGCCGCGGACTTCGCCGAAGTTGTCGGCCAGCGTGCCGGCCCCTCGGGCCAGGCGGTTGAGGTCATCGGTTTGGTCGTTGATCATGGTGGACCCGCCGGCCAGCATGCTGCCGATCGCGCCGGCCTGATACGTGGCTCGGAATTGTTCCGGCACGTTCCCGGTGGGGCGGGTGATGCCGCTGACCACACTGACGTTCGGCAATTGGCTGACTCGATCGGCCAGTTGCTCCAAGTCGGCGAGGGCCTGCGGCGTGCGAAGGTCGTGCGGTGACCGGACGAGGATGTACTCCGGGATGGACTGATTCACCGGGAAATGACGCTCCAGGGCGGCATACCCGACCGAACTCGGGGCGGACGGCCGTAAGGCCTTGCGATCGTCGTAGTTGTAGCGCACCAGGCCCGCGCAGCTGGCCAGGATGATCAGCACCAGCACACTGGCGACCAGATGTGCCCTGGGCCGGCGCACAATGCGGATGCCGGAACGCCGCCACAATCCGGTGGTCAGCTCGCGGCGGGGCTTGATCCACCCTCGCGGCCCGGCGAGCACCATGATCGCCGGCAGCAACGTCACCGCGGCAAGAAAGGCCACGCCGATCCCGATCGCCGACGAGATTCCGACCGTCTTGAACACGCCCATCCGGGCGAACCCGATCAGCAGAAAGGTGATCCCGACCGTACTGGCCGACGCGGTGATCACTTTGCCGATCGAGATCAGGGCCTTCCTGACCGCCTGATCGAAATCGTCTCCCTGGCGCAGATAGTCGTGGTAGCGGCTGATCAGAAAGACGGCGTAATCGGTCCCGGCGCCGGCCATGATCGCGCTCAGGAAGACGATGGACTGGTTCGATACGCCCGAGCCCGTCAACTGCGAGTAGCCCGCCACGGCAGCCTGCGCGATCACCAGCGACAACAGGATCGTCACCAACGGCAGCACCATCGTGACCACGCTGCGGTACACCACCAGCAAGACGATGAGCACCAGAACCGCGATCGCCAGCTCGATCGGTAGTCGATCCCGCTCTCCTGCGACGGTGAGGTCGGCGACGGTCGCCGCGGGGCCGGTGAGGTTCACCGTCAAAGACGTTGGAGCCGGACCGTTTTCGTGTTTTTCCAAGGTCCGTTTGACGATGTCGGCGATCCGCTTGAACGCCGCGTACGACTGCGGGGTGCCCAACTCGCCCGCAACGCCGACCGGCAGCACCCAGGCTTTGTGGTCCTTGCTGGTCATGACCGAACGCAGGGGCGGCGCGCTGACGAAATCCTGCACCATCACCACGTCGCGGCTATCGCGGCGCAGCGCGTCCACCAGCGTGCGGTAGACGGCTTCGTCGGCGGGACCGAGACCCCTCTCATCGGTCAAGGCCACCAACAGCAGGTCATCCGAGCCCGATTCGTGAAACGCCTCGGTCATCTGGTGGGCGGCGACATTGGATGGTGCGTTGCCCGGCAAGATCGCCAGCGGATGCTTCTGGGCCAACTCACCCAGGGACGGGAAGGCCAGCGGCAGCGCGACCGCCAATGCGGCCCAGAACCCGATCACCAGCCAGGGCCAGCGCACCACAAAATTGGCTATCCGGCGCATCTCGACCTCATCCCCGGCCAGCGCGGTTGGCGGCGCCCGGCGGCGGCACCCGCCGATGCCGTAGCCGAGCCGCGCGAGTTTCCACGAGCCATCGAACTAATCCACGCTACGCAACGCGCCCCCAATGCCCGGTGTCGGCGACCCGCCCGCATATCGACCTCATCGTTTCCAGGTAGCGGGCAACCGACTTGTGAGCGACCGGATTGTCCGGGTACATCATGGCCATGGCCGTACCCTCGCCGTACCGGAACAGATAAATGGTGAGCTGATATGAATACCGGCCGTCGGAGTAGATCCCTATGTTGTTCGCGTAGCCGAGGTCGGCCGCGGCAAGAACGGCGTTGAGGGGAGCGGCGCCGGCATGGAAAAAATTCGAGACGGGAAAGTTGGGTTGCGGCCACTTCAACCAGGGCGCCAATTCCAATACCCGGTAATACGGCACCTTTGCCAATTGCTGACCGGAATCGAAGGAGGTCTGCGCCGTCCACGCGGCATCGGCGAACGAGGCCGCGGCGATGGGCACGGTGATCGGGACCAGGCCGGTAAACCAGCCCTGCGTCATGAAATTGTCCGTGGTTCTGCGGGTGTCCCGGGGGGTGAGGCCGTAATACGTGAGGGCGCCGGTGAGCTCGTGCTCTACCAGGGCGATGCAGGCGAACAAGCCACCGATGAAACGCACCCCGACGGCTGTGCAGGCCGATTCGAACCGCTCCGTCTGTTCGGCGTCCATCACGAGCTCGGAGACCATGGCGCTGGCGGTCGCCTCGGACGGGTTACCCAGTGGCAGCGGAAATTCCGGAAAGCTGCCATTGTTGTTCTCCGCGAAGTCAATCCACGCGCGCACCTCGGGCAAATCCACGGTCAACGCCGACGTGTCCTCCCGCTCGCGGGCGCAGAAATCGTCGAAGCTGCCGGCATCGGGAAGCTCGAGGGGTTCGCTGCCCGCGCTCGCCGCCGCATACATTCCGTTGGCCTCGAGCATCGTCGTGCCGATCAGAGTCGCGTCCCCGTGCACGTGATCCATGGCGGCGAAGAAAGTGAAATATTCCTCGTTTTGCACGACCCCGAACGTGAAGCAGCCCCACTCCAGCGGATTGGGTATCGCCACGACATGAGTGCGTATTTCATCGACCGTCATTTCGCCGTGGTCGATCGGCGCGAATTCGATGTCAGCGGGATTGCTGACCGTGTGCCTGACAAACTCCCCATCACCGCTGTGGTTGAACCAGCTGCGGAACGTGTCGTGGCGCCGCAAGTAGGCGTTGACGGCGTAATTCATCGCTGAGATGTCACAGCGGCCCGGCACGTCACAGGTAGCGATGATTTGACGGGAAAAATCGAGCCCCGCGGCGGTTCGCTCGTGATAATTGCGCAAATGCTGGCCCTGCATGTAGCTGACCGGAACGGAACTGGCCGGCGCTTGTCGCACCTTCTCGGCGGCCGCCGCCGTCGGGTGCCAGGAGATGACCGGTCCGGGGGCCGGTGTCCAATCACCGAGCGAGCCGATCGTGATTTTCCCGATGCGCAATTCAGTCTCCTCGGTCTGGACGGCCGCGGTTCGGCCCACCGGTCGCGGCACCAAGATAACCCTCTCCGGAGTGACCCGAGCGAGGTGCGCGCACGCGCGGGCGACAGCTCACCGACACGGCAGGCGGTGGTGAGGATGAAACGACCCCACGCCGGATGCGGGCCGGCGCCGACGGTTGACAATACTCGCGCGATCACCCGACGATACTTATGCAACGCGCCCCGGAGAAGTGCCATACTCGTTTGATCGTTATACACGTGCACAACGGGACCGGCATGCGTAGATTGGCTGACGGACCCGATCGTTTCGCCGCCGCAAATCTTTTCGGTCGGTCAGCGATGGCTGAGCCGGCGGGGCTACTTGTCTGGCTAGGAGTCGAGATGGGCCATGCGTCGGAATATCGGATCAAGGCCCTTTGAGAGCAGGCAAGTCATCGCACGCCCCGAAGGATCTGGGAAGGCAACCACGTTGTGGGACACAAGATCCCGCGCGAGGGTGGTGGGCTCGTCTGCATCCTCTGGACGCAATGCCTGCAGGCAGGTCGAGGCGGCGCCTGTGGCTGACGCAGCGACGGGGGTCTGCCCCCCGATCCCGCCGGGTGTATTGTCGTCGCCTATACCGGAAGCCTTCCTGCAGTCGATGACTGGCTGGGAGCGCGAAATTGAATGCTGCGCTTGGGAATATCTGCGGCACGGCGGGTCGGGGTGCTCTCCGAACACCGGGCTGGCTTGGTGGTGAAGTGAATTGAGCTGACGACGGTTGCTGGAGGCAGTGCACCAGCAAAATTCCGCACGCTGTCTGCTCCGGGGGTGCGCGGCGAGCGGCGAAAGATCTGGTACGGAACACCACGGCCGTGGCGCTGACACGCTGGCCCACGGCGAATGGAATCCTCGCGAGCCGAAGCAGAGAGGACAGACAACCGCATGTCAACCGCCGAAGGTCTCATCGAGCCATCATCCGGTTTCGCGATCGTCGGCTACGCCGCGCGTTTTCCCGGCGCCGCGGACGCCGATGAATTCTGGCAGGTGCTGGCCGAGGGCCGGGATGCGGTATCGGAAGTGCCCAGGGACCGGTGGGATGCCGACGAATTCTTCGACCCGGATCCCGACGCGCCCGGCAAGGTTGTCACCCGCCGGGCCGGTTTCGTCGATGACGTAACAGGGTTTGACGCGCCGTTTTTCGGTATGTCGGTGCGCGAGGCCAGGCTGTTGGACCCGCAGCACCGGCTGCTGCTGGAGACGGCGTGGCGGGCGGTGGAACATTCCGGCACCGCGCCAACGGATTTGGCGAACAGCAACACCGGTGTGTTCATCGGGATATCCACCCACGACTACCTGGGGATGGCGTCCGACGAGCTGACCTACGACCAGATCGAGGCCTATACCGCGATCGGGACATCGTCTGCCGCCGCCGCGGGCCGGATCAGCTATCGGCTGGGGCTGCAGGGCCCGGCGGTCGCGGTGGACACCGCGTGCAGCTCGTCGTTGGTGGCCATCCATCAGGCCTGCCAGGCGCTGCGTCTGGGGGAATGTGACCTCGCGTTGGCCGGCGGCGCGAACGTCCTGCTCACCCCGGCGACCATGATCACCTTTTCCCAGGCACACATGCTCGCGCCCGACGGGCGATGCAAGACCTTCGATGCGGCCGCCGACGGCTACGTCCGTGGTGAGGGTTGTGGTGTCCTCGTCGTGAAGCGGCTCGAGGACGCGATCCGCGACGGCGACCGGATTCGGGCCGTGATCCGGGGCAGCGCGATCAACCAGGACGGCGCGTCGGGCGGTTTGACAGTGCCGAACGGTGTTGCCCAGCAACGAGTTATCGCCGAGGCGCTGCAGCGCGCCGGTATCGCACCCGGCGACGTCGACTACCTGGAGGCTCACGGCACCGGCACGTCGCTGGGCGACCCGATCGAGGTCCAGGCCGCGGGTGCGGTGCTCGGCGCGGGGCGCGAGGCGAGCAGACCGCTGCTGATCGGCTCGGTGAAGACGAACATCGGGCATCTGGAAGCGGCCGCCGGGATCGCGGGCGTTATCAAGGTGATCCTGGCGCTCGAGCACGGGACGCTGCCGCAACACCTGCACTTTCGCAACCCGTCGCCGCACATTCCTTGGGATCGACTTGCGGTGCAGGTGGTCAAGGAGGCGACCGCTTGGGAACGCAACGGTCGGCCCCGCGTCGCGGGCATCAGCTCGTTCGGGTTCGCCGGAACCAACGCACACGTGATTCTCGAGGAACCGCCCGTCGGAATGGGTCGGGCCGCGGCACCGCCAGTTGCCGTCAAGCCGGCCGGGGATCGCCGGTTTCAGGTGCTTCCGCTATCGGCGCGAACGCCCACCGCTTTGGTGCAGATCGCCGACGCGTACCGCAACTGGTTGAGCGCGCATCCGGACACCGCATTGGCCGATCTGTGCTTCACCGCCGGGACGGGCCGGGCACACTTCGAGCACCGGGCCGCACTGGTGGTCGATTCGACGCAATCCGCCGGCGAATTGCTCGGGGCACTGGCCGACGACCGGCCGGCCCCGGGTCTGCTGTGCGGTGTTTGCGAGGACGCGCCGAAAACGGCGTGGCTGTTCACCGGTCAAGGCAGCCAGTACGCCGGCATGGCCAGGGAGTTGTTCGACACCGAGCCGGTGTTCGCCGAGACACTGACCCGCTGCGCGACAGTGCTCGCCGACGTCCTCGAAAAGCCTTTGCTGGACGTAATTTTCGATACGGATGACCAAGCCAACGAAAAGACGTTGCGACAGACCAGCTATGCCCAGCCCGCATTGTTCGCGGTGGAGATGGGCCTGGCCCGGCTCTGGCAATCATGGGGCTTCGAACCCGACGTGGTGGTGGGCCACAGCGTCGGCCAGTATTCGGCGGCCTGCGTTGCCGGGGTGCTGCGCCTCGAGGACGGTGCGCGGCTGATGGCCGAGCGCGGCCGGCTGTTCGGCAGTTTGCCCGCGGGCGGTCGGATGGTGGCGGCGTTCGCCGCCGCGGCCCGCGTCGAGGGCCTGACCGACGAGTTCCCGAGCCTGTCGGTTGCCGCGTACAACGGTGCCAACACCGTGTTGTCGGGGCCTGCGCAGGATCTCGAGCAGGCGGTGGCCAGGTTGACCGCCGAGGGAGCCCGGTGTGACTGGCTCGACACCAGCCATGCGTTCCACTCGGCGCTGCTGGATCCGATTCTCGACGAGTTCGAGGCGTATGCGAACCAGTTCAATTTCGGTCCGCCACAACGGATGTTGATCTGCAACCGGACCGGCTCCGCCCTGGGCAGGAGCGTCAAGCTCGATGGGGCCTATTGGCGTCGTCATGCGCGCCAGCCGGTGGAATTCGCCAAGAGCGTGCGCACGCTTGCCGACCTGGGTTGCAAGGTGTTGCTGGAGATCGGCCCCCAACCTGTGCTCACCGCCGCGGCCCTGCGGGCATGGCCCGACCCGGCGACCGCGCCCCGGGCGATCGCGTCATTGCGTCGCAACACCGCCGACCACCGGCAGATCACCGAAGCGCTTGCCGAGGCTTACATTGTCGGTCACCTCCCGGACTTCGGTGCCGCCGTCGGGCCGGCGCGCAAGCTTGACCTGCCCACCTATCCGTTCCAGCATCGCCAGTACTGGTTCAGCGAGAAGCGGGTCCCGCCCAGTAGCCAACCGGCCTCGAACCAGACCACAGCCGTCCGGCTTCTCGAAGACGGCCGGATCGCCGAACTCGCGGAGTTACTCGACGGCGCGAGCGCTGATCAGCAGACCCTGGACGTGCTGACGAAGCTTGCGGCACAACACAATCAACAGCGTGAGAGTCGGTCCGTCGCGGACGACCGTTATGAGATCCGCTGGGACAAGTCCACGGTCCTCGGCTCCGAAGCGGACGCCGGCGAAGCCACCTGGCTCCTCGTCGGCGATGACACCGATACCGTCCAGCCGTTGGTCGATGCGCTGACTGCGCGAGGGCACCAGTACCGGATCCTCGCCATGCCCGCGTCCGACGCGGACGAGGAACGGCTCGAGATCGTATTGCGCGCCGCGTCGGCGGAGGAAATGCCGCTGCGCATCGCGCTTGTCGCGGCGCTGGATTCCGGTACCGCACCATCGATGCGGTCGCTGCTGCGGATGCAGCACCGGGTACTGGCCGGAACACGGCGACTTTTCCGTGCCGCAGCCGCCGCCGAACTGCGCCAACCGATCTGGTTGGTCACCCGCGGCGCGCAACGAGCCACCGACGCCGACGCCGTGTTCCCGGATCAGAGCTGCCTATGGGGATTCGGCCGGGCCGCGTCCCTGGAGTATCCGCAGTTGTGGGGCGGGCTGGCCGACCTGGCGCAGGGCAGCGCCGAGGAACTGTCCCGGTTCATCATGGTCGCGTCGGCACCGCGCGACTCGGCCGCTGGGGAAGACCAGATCGCGCTGCGTGGCTCGGACATCTACGTACCCCGGCTGGTGCGACGGAGCGGGCCTCCGCCCACAGCACCGCTGACATTGCGTGCCGACGCAACGTATCTGGTGACCGGTGGGCTGGGTTCGATCGGACTGGAGGTTGCCGGCCATCTGGCCGCGCACGGCGCCCGGCACCTGGTGCTGACCGGCCGCCGCACACCCGGCGAAGCCGCACAGCGGCGCATACATGCCCTCGGCGAACAGTACGGTTGCGAATTCCGGGTGATGGCGGCCGATGTCGCCGACGCGCACCAGGTTGCGCGGCTGTTGGGCACTGTTCGCGCCGAATTGCCGCCGGTGGCGGGCATCGTCCATGCCGCGGGCGAGATCGGTACCACCCCGCTGAGCGACCTGGGAGACGCCGAAATAGATCGGGTTTTCGCCGGAAAGGTCTGGGGAGCTTGGCATTTGAGCGAGGCCGCTGCCGATCTGCGGCTGGACTTCTTTGTCAGCACTTCTTCGATCGCTTCGGTATGGGGCGGTCTCGGTCAAACGGCATACGGTGCGGCCAATGCCTTCCTCGACGGGCTGGCGTGGCGGCTGCGCGAGCAGGGCGTCAATGGGATCAGCGTCAACTTCGGTCCCTGGTCGGCCGGCATGGCCGACGAGAACGCCCGAGCGCGACTGGCGCAGCGCGGAATCAAGACGCTCTCTCCCGCCGATGCATTGGCGGGGATGGCCGATGTCATGGCAAGTCCCGTCGCGCACGGGGTGGTGGCCCGGATCGATTGGTCCCGCTTCCTGCCGCTCTACCAGCAGGCGGGGCAGCGGTCATTGCTGGCGGAGTTGGCCCGCGAGGTGCCCGATTTCGCCCCGACACCAACGCCTTCCGGGAAGGTGGAGCTGGTCGAGCGTCTCGCCGGCGCTCCGGTGCAGCAGCGCAGGAAACTCGTGACGGATTTCCTACGCAACGCGGTGGCCGAGGTGACGCGTGTCGATGCCGCGGAGATCCGCGAGGACGCGGGATTCTTCGACCTCGGCATGGATTCGCTGATGGCCATCGAATTGCGGCGTCACATCGAGCAAGGAGTGGGCAAGCAGATACCGGCCACCCTGGCGATGGATTACCCGCGGCTGTCTGATGTCGCCGATTACCTACTCGGCGACGTGCTCGGACTCAGCGGGCAGGCGGACGCCAAACCCGCACCCCCGCCCGCCGCGCCGGCGGTCGCGGGCCGGGCGAACGATCCGATCGCGATCGTCGCGATGGCGTGCCGTTTCCCCGGCGCGCCCGATCCGGAAGCCTTCTGGGAGGTGTTGTCCGGCGGTGTGGATGCCATCCGGGAAGTCCCGGAAGACCGTTTCGACATCGACGAGTTCTACGATCCGGATCCGGAAACCCCGGGCAAGATCTACAGCCGATTCGGCGGATACCTGGATCAAATCGACGAATTCGATCCGGAGTTCTTCGGCATCTCACCGCGCGAAGCGGTGTGGATCGACCCGCAGCAGCGGCTGGTGCTGGAAACGGTGTGGGAGGGCTTGGAGCGTGCCGGGTATTCCCCGGCCGCGTTGCGCGGCAGCCGAAGCGGCATCTTCGTGGGAGTGGGCGCCAACGAGTACTCGCACCTGCTGTCCGCCGAGTCGGTGGAGAAGATCGAGCCGCACTTCATCACCGGCAACGCGCTCAACGCCATCTCCGGGCGGGTTGCCTTTGCGCTGGGCCTGGAAGGACCCGCGGTGGCGGTCGATACCGCTTGCAGCTCGTCGCTGGTGGCCGTCCATCAAGCCTGCCAGGCGTTGCATTCCGGTGACTGCGATTTGGCGTTCGCCGGCGGTGTGAACGTGTTGTTGAGCCCGGTATCCAACATCGCCGCGTCGCGCGCCCGGATGCTCTCACCCGTCGGGCGATGCAAGACCTTCGATGCCACCGCCGACGGATATGTGCGCAGCGAAGGCTGCGGGATCCTGGTGCTCAAGAGGATGAGCGATGCGGTGCGCGACGGCGATCGGGTGTGCGCGGTCATCCCGGCCAGCGCGGTCAACCAAGACGGAGCGTCGAGCGGTCTGACGGTACCCAATGGTGGTGCACAGCAACGGCTTATCGCCACGGCGCTGAGCCGCGCTGGACTCTCCGGCGGTGACGTCGACTACCTCGAGGCGCACGGGACCGGCACCGCGCTGGGGGATCCGATCGAAGTGCAGGCGGCCGGCGCCGTCTATGGTGCCACCCGTGACACCGACCGGCCGTTGCTGATCGGATCGGTGAAGACCAACATCGGCCACCTCGAGGCGGCATCCGGGGTCGCCGGGCTGATCAAGGTCGTGTTGTCGCTGCAGCATGAAATGTTGCCGCAGAGCCTGCACTTTGAGACACCGTCGCCGCATATCCCGTGGGACTCGTTGCCACTGCGAGTGGTGGACAAGGCGGTTCCCTGGCAGACCAACGGCCGGCGGCGGCGAGCAGGGGTCAGCTCGTTCGGGTTCACCGGCACCAACGCACACGTGTTGATCGAGGAGGCGCCGCAACCGGTGGCGACGGAAGGCGTCCTCCCGGCAGCCGAATCCGACGCGCAGCCAGTCGACGTGCTGCCGCTGTCCGCGCGGTCACCGGAGGCGCTGCTGGCGTTGGCGCGGCGATACGAAGAGTGGTTGCAGGCTCATCCAAAGGCAGACATCGGCGATCTTTGCTTCACTGTCGGGGCCGGGCGTTCGCATTTCGAGCACCGGGCCGCGCTGGTGGTGGATTCGGTTCAGAGCGCACGCGAGGCGCTGGCCGACCTGGCCGACAACCGGACCCGACCGGGAGTGGCGCGCGGCGAGTGCAAGGACCCGCCGACGACAGCGTGGATGTTCACCGGGCAGGGCAGCCAGTATCCGGGGATGGCCCGCGAGTTGTTCCACGCCGAACCGGTTTTCGCCGAAACAGTGACACGCTGCGCGGACGCGATCAACGGGTTGCTGCCGCGTCCGTTGATCGAAGTGATCTTAGCGACCGATAAGGATACCGGTGGCGAAGCCGGAAAAACGCTGCGGCATACCGCATTTGCGCAGCCAGCGCTATTCGCCGTCGAGATGGGCCTGGCCAGGCTGTGGCAGTCCTGGGGTGTCGAGCCCGACGTGGTGCTGGGGCACAGCGTGGGTCAATACGCGGCGGCCTGTGTCGCAGGGGTTTTCAGCCTCGAGGACGGGGCACGTATGATGGCCGAGCGTGGCCGGCTGTTCGGCAGCCTGCCCGAGGGTGGACGAATGGTGGCGGTGTTCGCCGACGCCCAGTACGTCGAGGAGCTCGCCAACGACTTCCCCCGGGTATCGGTGGCCGCCTACAACGGTCCCAACACGGTGCTCTCGGGTCCCGGCGCGGATCTGGAACAGATTGTGGCCCGCGGTGGCAGTGACGGGATCCGGTGCAGCTGGCTGGAGACCAGCCATGCCTTCCACTCGGAGCTGCTGGAGCCGGTGCTCGACGAATTCGAGTCGTGTGCTGCGCGTCTGGATTTCGCCGTGCCGACGTTGCCGCTGGTCTGCAACCGCACCGGCACCGTGCTCACCATCGAAACCCCGCTGGACGCAAGCTATTGGCGGCGGCATTCCCGCCAGCCCGTGCAGTTCGCCGAAAGCGTGCGCACCGTGGCCGCGCTGGGCTGCTCGGTGTTGATGGAGATCGGTCCGCAACCGGTGTTGACCGGGGCCGCGGTGCAGGTCTGGCCGGAACACCTGGCCGCGCCACGCGCGATCGTTTCCCTGCGGAAGGGCGTCGGCGATCGGCGACAGATCGCCGAAGGACTGGCCGCGGCGTACGTCAGCGGTCATCGCCCCGAGTTCGCCGCGCTGCATCGGCAACCGCGCCGCAAACTCGAACTGCCCACCTATCCGTTCCAGCGTCGGCGCTTCTGGCCCAAGACTTCCGGCATCGCCGGTATTGATGGTCAGGGCGCCGTGGCATCCGGGCTGCTGGGCAGCGCGAAAGAGCTCGCCTCCGGCGACTCCGTCTACACCAGTAGGTTGTCGGTGAAGTCGCAGCCGTGGCTTGCCGATCACGTGATCTACGGCACCGTCGTCGTCCCCGGGGCGACCTATGCGGCGATGGCCCTGGCCGCCGTCGGGCCGCCGGCGCGCGTGCAAAGCGTCTATTTCTATGAACCGATCATCCTGCCCGAGAAGGCTTCTCGCGAAGTGCAGCTGAGTCTGCATCCGCTGCAGGAGGGCGGCTGGAGCTTCAGGGTGGACAGCCGCCCGTATGGAGTCCCCGATGCCGACTGGTCGTTGAACGCCGATGGCACCGTCGTCTCCGGCGTCGAGGACGAGCCGGCGGACGATCCGGCCGAGCCCATCGACACCGTGGTCGAGCGGATGGAGCGCAGTCGTCCGCAACTGCTCTTCGACAGCTTCGCCGAAAGCGAACTGGAATGGGGGACCACGTGGTCCACGTCGCTGAAGTCGCTGTGGATCGGCGACGGTGAGGCGGTCGGTGATGTCACCGTGGGTGACGAACTCTCCGAGCACCTCGGAACGGAGCCCATCCATCCGGTGCTGCTCGACCTGTGCACCGGTGTCGTCTTCCCGGCGTTCCCCGCCCTTCTCGCAGCCGAACAGGGCTTCAATGATCTGTTGCTGCCGTTGCGGTACGGGCAGGTGTCCCTCCGGGAGAAGATGCCGCGGCGCTTTTATTGCCGCGGAAAATGGCGGGCCAGCGCGCTGGACAGCGAAACCCAGGTCTTCGACATCGATTTCGTCGACCGGGACGGTCGCCACCTGGGCGGGATACGCGAGTTCACGGTCAAGCGCGCGCCCCGCGAGGCGTTGTTGCGTGGACTCGGTGGCGATGCCACCCGGTTGCTGTACACCCTTGGCTGGCACGAGGTTCCGCCCCAGCCGTCGAACGATGGTGTCGTAAACCCAACCGGAACATGGCTGATCGCCGGATTCGACGAACTGGCGGCGCAACTGCCTGGCTGCATCTCGTTCGACCGGAATACCGATCCGAAGCCCTTCGGGCAGCTGGTGGCGGGCGCGGAGGACCGCGGCGGCCCGGTCGCCGGCATCGTCTGGCGGGCAGCGCAATCGAGTGCAGAAGAGTCGAGCGCCGAATCCGTGACGCGGCTGGAAACCGAGGTCGCCGGGCTGTTGAGCGCGGTGCAGACCTTGCAGAGCGCCGATGGCTCGGCGGTCAAGCTTCCCGGTGGTCTGTGGATCATCACCGAACGGGCGGTGGCGACCGAGTCCGGCGAGCCGGTCGACCCGGTGCAGGCGGCGCTGTGGGGTCTCGGGCGCACCATCGTCAACGAGGAACCTGCCCTGCGGTGCAGGCTGGTCGATTGCGACGGGTCGGAGCAGGCCGTGCGGGCGCTGGCCGGTCTGCTCGGCGCACCCCTCGATGAACCCGAACTGGCGGTGCGGCAAGGAAAACTCCTGACATCCCGGTTACTGCCCTGGGCGCGCAGCGGTCATCTCGCGGTGCCCCGCGGCACCGACTATGTCCTTGAGCCCACCGAACGCGGCGCGATCGACAACCTGCGTCTGATCGAGAAGGAGGCGCTGCCACCGGCCGAGGGCTGTGTGCAGGTCCGGGTTGAGGCCGGCGGTTTGAACTTCCGGGAAGTGCTCAATGTGCTGGGCCTCTACCCGGGCGATCCGGGGCCGCTCGGCGGTGACTTCGCCGGCACCGTCACCCAATTGGGTAGCGGCGTCACCGGACTCGAGGTCGGCCAGCGCGTCTACGGTTTTATGCAGGGCGCGTTCGCCAGCCGGTTCAACGTGCCGGCCCAGCTGCTGGCGCCGATTCCCGACGGCGTGAGCGCGGTGGATGCGGCGACCATTCCCGCCGCGGCGCTCACGGCCCGACTCGCGTTCGACTGGGCGCAGCTGAAGCCCGGTGACCGGGTGCTCATTCACGCGGCCAGCGGTGGTGTCGGATTGGCCGCCATCCAGCTGGCACAGCGACACGGTGCGATCGTCTTCGCCACCGCGAGCACCTACAAACGCGCGACGCTGCGCAAGCTGTGTGTGGAGTATGTCTACGACTCGCGCACAACCGATTTCGCCGACCAGATCCTTGCCGACACCGACGGCGCCGGTGTTGACGTGGTGCTCAACAGCCTGACCAATGAGGGATTCATCGACGCGACCGTGCGGGCCACCGCCCAACATGGCCGTTTCGTCGAGATCGCTAAGCGAGACATCTGGACGCGCGAGCAGATGGCGGCGGCTCGTCCCGATATCGCCTACGAGATCGTCGCGTTGGACTGGGCCTGCGTGGAACAGCCGGAGCACATCCATGCGCTGCTGACCGAGGTATCGGACGGGTTGGCCACCGGTGATTGGAAACCATTACCGGCCGAGATCTATCCGCTGGCCGAGGCGAAGACGGCGTTTCGCCGCATGCAGCAAGCGCGGCACATCGGAAAGATCGTGCTGCAGATGCCGAACCCGCTGCAGCCGCGCGGCGATCGCAGCTATCTGATCACCGGTGGGCTGGGCGCCATCGGCCTGCACATGGCGGCCTATCTGGCCCAGCTCGGTGCCGGTGACATCGTGCTGACCAGCCGGCGTGCGCCCGACGCCTCGGCGCGACGGGCGATCGACGACATCACCGAGCGCTACCGCTGCCGCATCCACACCTTTGCCGCCGACGTCGGTGACGCAGCGCAGGTCGAACAGCTGCTGGCACGGATCCGCGCCGAACTGCCCCCGATGGCGGGAGTGGCGCATCTGGCGGGCGTGCTCGACGATGCGCTGCTGTCCCAGCAGAGCCTGGAGCGCTTCCGAACGACATTGGCGCCCAAGGCATTCGGCGGGTGCCATTTGGACCGGTTGACGAAGGACGACGACCTCGACTTCTTCATCGTGTCGTCCTCGGTGTCCAGCCTGCTCGGTTCACCCGGGCAGGCCAACTATTCGACGGCCAATGCGCTGCTCGACGGGCTGGTCGCACAGCGACAGGCGCGAGGCTTGCCGGCGACCGGGGTCAACTTCGGTCCCTGGGCCCAGGGGGGAATGGCTTCGTCGGAGGCCGCTCGCGCCAATATCGGTGCGCAAGGACTCATTGCGCTGGAGCCGACGGCCGCGCTGGCCGCGCTCGCCGAGGTTGTCGCCAACGGCACCGCGCAGGCCACCGTCATCAAGGCGAACTGGCAGCGGGCGGCGAAGCTGCTGGGCGGTTCTCGCCCACCGATTCTCGACCTCGTCCTGCCCAGTGCCGTCGGGGAGGCAAGTGGCGATAGCGAATTGCTCAAGCAGTTGCACGAGATCCCGGTGGCGCAGCGCGCCGATTTCATCACCGAATTCCTGCAGCGCGAAGTGCAGGGCTTCCTGCGGCTCGCGCAACCACCCGCTGCATCCAGCCGCTTCCTGGATCTGGGAACGGATTCCTTGATGGCCGTCGAACTCCGCAACCGGTTACACAGCCAATTCGGCGGCGCCTTCACGATCAACGCGACCGCGGTATTCGATTATCCGACGATCGGCGGCCTGGCCGAGTATCTCGCAAATCAGCTGCCCGACGCGGAATCGGTTGCGGCGCCGGAGTCGAACGCGGATTCTGTTGCGGCGACAGGATCGAGTTGATACGCGGCGGGTTCAGCCGGCGATATCGAAGGCTGAGTTCACCTTCGTCGGCCGGACCCGCACCACCAATTCACCGGGAACGGCGTTGCGGCGGCCGAACTCGTCGGCGCGATCTGCCCCCATGTAGCGTCCACCGATCCGGGTAGCGATCTCGAGCAGGTCCGCCGCACCGTCGTACATCGTCGCGATGCCCTGCACCTGTACAAACGAGTAGGGTGGGGACGGATCGTCGACACAGATCACGGCACGTGAATCCCGAGCCAGCGCATGGCCTTTCGCGGTGTCGCGCCCGGTATTGAACACCAGCTCACCGTCATCGACGACGAACCACACCGGGGCCACCAGCGGTCGGCCGTCGGCAGCCACATACCCCAGCATCCCGGTGCGGGTGCCGGCCGACAGGAACTCGATGACCTTCCCGGTCAGCTCCGCGGACTCGGCCATGCGTTACAGGCGGGCCAGGTCGTAGTCGCCGAGGTGATCGATCAGGTTATGCAGGTGCTCGCCCGAGGTGCCCAGGGTGTTTTCGATCGCGGTGAGCCGGGCGGCGTAGTGGCTGACCGGGTATTCCGCCGTCACCCCGATGCCGCCGTGCATCTGCACCGACTCCTGCGCGATGTGCCGGCCCGAGCGGCCGATCTGCAGCTTGGCGCGCGAGGCGATCACTGGGTCGATATTGCCGTCGGCGATCGACATCGCCGCGTACAGGGTCATGCTGCGGGCCAATTCCAGCGACACATACATGTCGGCGGCGCGCTGGGTGAGTGCCTGGAATTTGTTGAGCGTGACGCCGAACTGCTTGCGCGTCTTGAGGTAATCGGTGGTCAGCCGCAGCGATTCCTCCATGGCCCCCAGCGCCTCGGCGCACAGCGCCGACTGGATGCGCACGACGGCGTCGCGGATGGCGCCCGAGGCGTCGGCCGCCTCGCCGAGGGGCTCTGCGGCGGCGGAGTCCAGGTCGATCTGGGCGCCGCGCTGTCCGTCGAACGTCCGGTACGGGTGCCTGGTCGCCGCTGCCGCGTCGACGAGGAACAGCCCGGTGCCACCGCTCGGCAGCGCCGCGCTGACCACAAGGGTGTCGGCGCAGTCCCCGGCGAGCACGGGGTTCTTCCGGCCGCTCAGCCTCCACGAATCACCTTGCTGCTCAGCCTTCGTGCTCACCTCGGCGGCCGGCTTGCGCTGGCCGGGCTCGAGGTGGGCGAAGGCCAGCAGCCGCTGCCCGCCCGCGACCTCGTCGAGCAGTCGCTTCTGCTCGGCGCTGCCCAGCTCGGCGATCAGCGCGCCGGGACCCAACGCGGCGTGCAACACCGGTTCGGGGGCCAGTCGGCGCCCGACCTCGTGGAGCACCACCATGATCTCGATCTGGCCGGACTCTTCCGGCTCGAAACCCAGACCGAGAATTCCCGTGTCCGCGAGCTGATTCCACACCTCTCGGCTCCAGCCGAGATCGGAGCCGATGACCTTGTTGCGGCTTTCCGGGTCATAGGTGCGCGACAACAAATCCCGGGTGGTGTCGCGGAGCAGGGCCTGCTCGTCGCTCAGTTGAAAGTCCATGGCTGCCTCACAATCCCAGAATCGTCGACGCGATGATGTTGCGCTGCACCTCGCTGCTACCGCCGTAGATCGACGTCTTGCGGTAGTTGAGGTAGTGCGGCGCACTGTGTTGCGCCCAGGACGGCGACGAAATGTCTGCGCCGTTGGCCGGCAGCGCATCCGGACCGGCCACCTCGACGAGCAGTTCGGTGGCCGCCTGCTGCAGTTGGCTGCCGCGCAGCTTGAGCACCGAAGACGCCGGGTTGGGTTGGCCGTCCGCGGAGTCGGTCACCACTCGCGACTGCGTGAGTTCCAGTGCCAGCAGCTCGTTTTCGGCCTCGGCCAGCCGCGCCGCGAACAGTGGGTCGCTGAGCACCCCGGTGGCCGCCGCGTGCTTCTTCACCTCGGCGAGGCGCACCTTGGTCCGCCCCACTCCGGCGATGCCCGTGCGCTCGTTGCCCAGCAGGAACTTCGCGTACGTCCAGCCCTTGTTCTCTTCTCCGACAAGCTGATTGGCGGGCACCCGGACGTCCTCGAAGAAGACCTCGTTGATCTCGTGGCCGCCGTCGATCGTCTTGATGGGCCGCAGCGTGACGCCCGGGGTGTTCATCTCGAACAGCAGGAACGAGATGCCGGCCTGCCGCTTGGGCGCCTGCGGGTCGGTGCGGACCAGGCAGAAGATCCAGTCCGCGTACTGCCCGAGCGTGGTCCAGGTCTTCTGGCCGTTGACGACGTAGCTGTCGCCGTCGCGGACCGCGGTGGTGCGCAGCGACGCGAGATCCGACCCCGCCTCGGGCTCGGAGAATCCCTGGCACCACCAGATGTCGAGGCTGGCCGTCGGGGGCAGGAAGCGTTGTTTGACCTCCTCCGAACCGAATTCGGCGATCACCGGCCCCACCATCTTGGTGTTGAAGTTCAGCGGCTCGGGGACGCACGCCAGCTGCATTTCATCGGCCCAGATCTGATGCTGGGTCGGCGTCCAGTCCTTGCCGCCCCACTCGACCGGCCAGTTCGGTACCGCCAGGCCGTGCTCGTGCAGGATCTTGTGGCTGGCGACGATGTCGTCGTGGTTCACTTCCGCCGAGCCGCGGCGCACCCGCTCGCGCACCTCCTCGGGAATCTTGGTCGTGTAGATGGTGCGGAGTTCGTCGCGGAACGCGGCTTCCTCGGGCGTGAGCGCCAGTTGCATGGCAGCCTCCTGTCGTTTCTCCGGTGACCGCGACGACGCAGCGCCCAGAGCTGTTTTCTGGCGGTGCCGGTCGTTCGCTCGACTTCCATCTTGACCCATCCCTCGCGGGCCCTGTGCACAGCCTCGGGTTAATGCACAGACCGGCGCCGCGGCGCCGTTGAGCGGGGTCGTCGTGGCGGTCCGCGGACCTACCGTCGGCCCATGCGAACAGAACTTCCCGCGGAGCGCCTGCAGCGACGGCTCAACGCTGAACCGGAGACCGATGCGCACGCCGGACCCGAGGACGCCGCGTCGGTCTCGACGGACGACACCCCGGACGACGACCAGAATTCGCTGCTGCCCCGGTGGCTCCCCGACGCGTCGCGGGACCGGGGCTGGGTGGCCAGGGTGCGCGCCGACCCCGGACGCGCGGGCGCCATCGGGCTGGCCGTCGTGGCGGCGCTGGCGGTGCTGGTCACGGTCTTCACGTTGCTGCGCGATCGGTCGGCGCCGGTGATGTCGGCCAAGTTGCCACCGGTGCAGAAGGTGTCGACGGCCGGCCCCAGGTCGTCGACGAGCCCGGGTGCCGCGCCACCGCCGGGTCCCGACCGCCCGGTGGTGGTCAGCGTGGTCGGTTTGGTGCACACCCCGGGCCTGGTGACCCTCGCGCCGGGCGCGCGCATCGCCGACGCGCTGCAGGCCGCCGGCGGTGCGGTCAACGGCGCGGACACCATCGGACTGAACATGGCCCGACCGCTCGATGACGGCGAACAGATCGTGGTGGGCCTCGCGCCCGCTCCCGGGCAGCCCACGCCCCTGGGCAGTTCGGTGGCCGCCGGAACGACGCCGACCTCGAAGGCCCCGGCTCCGACGCCGGGATCGGTCAAGCCGAAGCCGGGCCAGGCGCTCGACCTGAACACCGCGACCGTCGAGGAACTCGATGCGCTGCCCGGCGTCGGACCGGTCACCGCGGCCGCGATCGTGGCGTGGCGCCAATCCAACGGCAAATTCACCAGCGTCGAGCAGCTGGCCGACGTCGAGGGGATCGGGCCGGCGCGGTTGGAAAAGCTGCGCGCCCTGGTCCGTGTCTGACCCGGGTGGTTCCTGCCGGGCCGGGCGGATCGCCCTCGGGGCATGTCGATGTGCGCCTGGTGCCGGCTGCGCTGACCTGTTGGGCGGTGACCGCCGGCGGGATCTGGTGGACCGCCGGCCGACTCCTCGCCTGGTGCTGCCTCGGTCTTGTCGCCGCGTCCGGTGCGCTGGCCTGGCGCGCCGCGCGCCGGCCCGGTCGAACGACGCGGCTGCGGGCGATCGGCGCCGGCCTGGCCGCGATCGGTGTGGTGGGCGCGGGATACGGCTTCGCCATCGCGCTGCGCACCGACGCTGTCGTTCAGCACCCGATCACCGCGGCGTTCGGCAGCAGCGCCCCGGTCACCGTCACGCCCACCGAGAGCCCGATGTCGCTGGGCGCCGGTCGGTTGCTGTTCAAGGCCTCCCTGCAACGTCTGCGCGACGCCCAAACATCGGGCCGGGTCGTCGTTTTCGCGCGCGCCTCGGACTTCGGCGCCGTGATGGTGGGCCAGCCGGTGCAGTTCACCGCGCGCATCACCCGGCCGGCCCGTCGTGACCTGACGGTCGCGGTGCTCAACGCGTCGGGCCGGCCGACCATGGGCACCGCGAGCGCCGTGCAGCGAGCCGCGCACGGGGTGCGCAGCCGGTTCGCCGCCGCCGTCCGCGACACGCTGCCCGGCGAGCAGGCGGCGATGCTGCCCGCGCTCGTCCTCGGTGACACCTCGGCGGTGCCGAGTGGCACCAGCCGGGACTTCCGTGCGGCGGGGATGACGCACCTGATGGCAGTGTCGGGCGCCAACGTGACGATCGTGTGCGCCGCCGTGCTGTTCTCGGCGCGGTTGATCGGGCCCCGCCCGGCCGTCGCCCTTGCCGCGCTGGCTTTGATGGGCTTCGTCATCGTCGTGCAGCCGACGGCGAGTGTGGTGCGGGCGGCGGTGATGGGTGCCATCGCGCTGGTGGGAATGCTGTCGTCGCGTCGGCGCCAAGCCATTCCGGCGCTGGCCGCCACGGTGCTGGTGCTGCTGGCCGTCGCCCCGGCGCTGGCTGTCGACGTGGGATTCGCGCTGTCGGTGGTCGCCACCGCCGCCCTGATCGTCGTCGCGCCGGTGTGGTCGCGCCGCCTGGTGGGGAACGGCTGGCCGAAGCCGCTGGCCGACGCGCTCGCCGTCGCCTGGGCCGCGCAAGTGGTGACCGCGCCCCTGGTCGCCGCGATCTCGGGCCGATTCAGCGTGGTTGCCGCGCTGGCGAACCTCGTGGTGGCCGCCGTGATCGCGCCGATCACGGTGCTCGGCACCGCCGCGGCGGCGCTCTGCGGGATATGGCCGGCCGCCGCGCGGCTGTTGATCCGGTTCACCGGTCCCGAGTTGTGGTGGGTCGACGGAGTGGCCCGCTGGGCGGCCAACCTGCCCGGCGCGACCGTGCCCGTCCCGGAGGGCATGACCGGCATGCTGCTCGTCGGCGGTGTCACGGTGCTGGCGGTGGTGCTGTGGCGGTGGCGGCCCTTCCGCGTCGCGGCCGCGGCGGCGGCGCTGACCGGGCTGGCCTGGGTGCTGTCCGGCCTGGGATAGGGCGGGTCGTCGGCCCACCGGATCCCCGAGCGGCGTCGTCGGCGGGGCGTGACACCATCGTGGGGTGAGCGAGGTTTCGCCGTTGCACCTGGTCCTGGGAGACGAGGAACTGCTGGTCGAACGGGCGGTGGCCGACGTGCTGCGGTTGGCGCGGAAACGGGCCGGCACCGACGACGTTCCGGTCAACCGGATGCGGGCGGGCGACGTCAGTACGTATGAGCTCGCGGAGCTGCTGAGCCCGTCACTGTTCGCCGACGAGCGCATCGTCGTGCTCGAGGCCGCCGGCGAAGCGGGCAAAGACGCTGCCGCGGTGATCGTTTCGGCCGCGAACGACATGCCGACGGGTGTGGTGCTGGTGGTGGTGCACTCGGGCGGTGGGCGGGCCAAGGCGCTCGCCACCGAGCTGCAGTCGCTCGGCGCCGAGGTGCATGCGTGCGCGCGAATCACCAAACTGAGCGAGCGCATTGACTTCGTCCGCAAGGAATTTCGCGGCCTGCGCGTCAAGGCCGACGAGGAGACGGTGACCGCGATGCTGGATTCGGTCGGTTCCGATCTGCGGGAGTTGGCCTCTGCCTGCTCGCAGTTGGTCGCCGACACCGGCGGGGTGGTCGATGCCGCCGCGGTGCGGCGCTACCACAGCGGCAAGGCCGAGGTGAAGGGCTTCGACATCGCGGACAAGGCGGTGGCCGGCGACATCGAGGGAGCCGCCGAGGCGCTGCGGTGGGCGATGATGCGGGGCGAGCCGCTGGTGGTGCTGGCCGATGCCTTGGCTGAGGCGATCCACACGATCGGCCGGGTCGGGCCGCTGTCGGGGGACCCCTACCGGTTGGCGTCGCAGCTCGGCATGCCGCCCTGGCGGGTGCAGAAGGCGCAGAAGCAGGCCCGGCGTTGGTCGCGTGACTCGGTGGCGACCGCGATGAAGGTGGTCGCGACGCTCAACGCGAACGTCAAAGGGGCGGTGGTGGACGCCGACTACGCCCTGGAATCCGCGGTCAGGCAGGTCGCTGAGCTAGCAGCCCAGCGCGGCCACTAAAGGCGGTGGCGGGTCGTCAGATTTTGTTGAGGGCCTGCGCCAGCGCCGACTTCTTGTTCGCGGCCTGGTTCTTGTGGATCACGCCCTTGCTGGCCGCCTTGTCCAGCTTGCGGTTGGTCGACACCAGCAGCTCGGCGGCCTTCTCCTTGTCGCCGGCGTGGGCGGCCTCGCGGAACGCGCGGACGGCGGTGCGCAGCGACGACTTCACCGACTTGTTGCGCAGGCGAGCGCGCTCGTTCGTCTTGTTGCGCTTCTGCTGCGACTTGATGTTGGCCACGCTGGAGTTCCTTCTTCGATTAGACGTTTTATGGGGTCGCCGGATACCACCACAGCGATTGCCCAGGTTATCAGTGAGTTACGTTTTCTCCCAAAACGGGAACACGTGGGCTGCCAGAACGTCGACTTGAGGCAGCATCTGAACAGTGAGTCTTACGAACCAGCTTGACGACAGCAAGCGGGGTTTTCGCGCTGCGCGTTCTGAGCGCATCTTCGGCGGCTACAACATGTCTTCGGACGCCTACGAGATGGCGTTCGACGAGATGTTCGATGCCCAGGGCGCCGTCCGCGGTCCCTACAAGGGCATCTACGCCGAGCTTGCGCCGTCGGACGCCTCGGAACTGAAAGCTCGCGCCGAAGCGCTATCGCGCGCCTTCCTCGACCAGGGGATCACGTTCTCGTTGTCGGGTCAGGAACGGCCGTTTCCGCTGGACCTGGTGCCGCGGGTCATCTCGGCCGCGGAGTGGGCCCGGCTGGAGCGCGGCATCACCCAGCGGGTCAAGGCGCTCGAGATGTATCTCGATGACGTCTACGGCGACCAGGAAATCCTGAACGACGGCGTCATCCCGCGCCGCCTGATCACCTCCTGCGAGCATTTCCACCGCCAGGCGATGGGGATCGTCCCGCCCAACGGCGTGCGGATCCACGTCGCCGGCATCGATCTGATCCGCGACGAGAAGGGCGTCTGGCGGGTCCTCGAGGACAACCTGCGCTCGCCCTCAGGTGTGTCCTATGTCATGGAGAACCGGCGCACCATGGCGCGCGTCTTCCCGAACCTGTTCGCCACCCATCGGGTGCGCGCGGTCGACGACTACGCCTCGCACCTGCTGCGGGCGCTGCGCAACTCCGCGGCCACCAACGAGGCCGACCCGACGGTGGTGGTGCTGACCCCGGGCGTCTACAACTCGGCCTATTTCGAGCATTCGCTGCTGGCCCGCCAGATGGGCGTCGAGCTGGTCGAGGGGCGCGACCTGTTCTGCCGCGACAACCAGGTGTACATGCGCACCACCGAGGGCGAGCGTCAGGTCGACGTGATCTATCGGCGCATCGACGACGCCTTCCTGGACCCCCTGCAGTTCCGTGCCGACTCGGTGCTCGGGGTGGCCGGCCTGGTCAACGCCGCCCGCGCCGGCAACGTGTCCATCTCCAGCGCGATCGGCAACGGCGTCGGCGACGACAAACTCGTCTACACCTACGTCCCCACGATGATCGAGTACTACCTGGGCGAAAAGCCCCTGCTGGCCAACGTGGAGACGTTGCGCTGCTGGCTCGACGACGAGCGCGAAGAGGTGCTCGACCGCATCGACGAGCTGGTTCTCAAGCCGGTAGAGGGATCCGGCGGCTACGGCATCGTGTTCGGCCCGGAGGCCTCCGAGAAAGAGCTGGCTGCCGTCGCGAAGAAGGTGCGCGACGATCCGCGGAGCTGGATCGCGCAGCCGATGATGGAGCTCTCGACGGTGCCGACGCAGATCGGCAACACGCTGGCGCCGCGCTACGTGGATCTGCGGCCGTTCGCGGTCAACGACGGCGACGACGTGTGGGTGCTGCCCGGCGGGCTGAGCCGGGTGGCCCTGGTCGAGGGGTCGCGGGTGGTCAACTCCAGCCAGGGCGGCGGCTCCAAGGACACTTGGGTGCTGGCGTCGCGGGCGGCCGCAGGCGACCATGAGCTGGAGGCGGCGGAGGTGGTGCGCTCGCTGCCGACGTCCATGCCGGACCCGTTGGTCGACGACGGCCCGCGGCTGACATCGGTGCCACCACAGCAGGCGCAACCCACCGAACTGCCCCAGCGCGAGCAGCTCGAGCAACAGCAACAGCAAAGGACGGTGGACGATGCTGGCACGTAACGCCGAGGCGCTCTACTGGATCGGGCGCTACGTCGAGCGCGCCGACGACACCGCCCGCATCCTGGACGTGGCGCTGCACCAGTTGCTCGAGGATTCCAGCGTCGACCCCGATCAGGCGTCGCGCCTGCTGCTGCGGGTGCTCGGCATCGATCCACCGGAGCACGACCTGGACGTATGGTCGTTGACCGACCTGGTGGCCTACAGCACCAACGCCCAGGGCGGCTGCTCGATCGTCGACGCGATCACCTCGGCGCGGGAGAACGCGAAGTCGGCGCGCGAGGTGACCTCCAGCGAGATATGGGAGTGCCTCAACACCACCTATCACGCCATGCCCGAACGTGAACGTGCCGCCAAACGCCTTGGGCCACATGACTTCTTGTCGTTCATCGAACGACGCGCCGCGATGTTCGCCGGCCTGGCCGACTCGACCCTGTCCCGCGACGACGGCTACCGCTTCATGGTGCTGGGCCGGGCGATCGAACGCGTCGACATGACGGTGCGGCTGCTGCTGTCGCGGGTGGGAGACAGCGCTTCGTCCCCGGCGTGGGTGACGCTGTTGCGTTCGGCGGGCGCACACGACACTTACCTGCGGACCTACCGCGGCGTGCTGGATGCGGGCCGGGTGGTCGAATTCATGTTGCTGGACCGGCTCTTTCCGCGGTCGGTGTTCTACTCGCTGCGGCTGGCCGAACACAACCTCGACGAGCTGGTGCACAACCGGCAGAGCCGGATCGGGGCCACCGCCGAGGCGCAGCGGCTGCTCGGCCAGGCGCGCAGCGAGTTGGAGTTCGTCCAGCCCGGTGTGCTGCTGGAATCGTTGGAGAGCCGCCTGGCGGGGCTGCAGCGGACCTGCCGCGACGTCGGAGAGGCGTTGTCGCTGCAGTACTTCCACGTGACGCCGTGGGTGGCGTGGTCGGACGCGGGCCAGCGCGCCCGACTGGTCAGCAGGAAAGGGGACGGCTGATGTGGCGGCTGCGGGTGGTGCATACCACGGGCTACGCCTACCAGTCGCCGGTGACCGCCTCCTACAACGAGGCTCGGCTGACCCCGCGGTCGAACACTCGGCAGAACGTGATCCTCAACCGCGTCGAGACCATCCCGGCGACGCGGTCCTACCGCTACATCGACTACTGGGGCACCGCGGTCACGGCGTTCGACCTGCACGCACCCCACACCGACCTCACGGTGATGTCGTCATCCGTCGTCGAAACCGAGCGGGCCGAGCCGTTCTCGACGGAGGTGGGCTGGAGCGACCTGCAGTCGGAGACCGTGATCGATCGCTACGACGACCTGCTGCGTCCCACCGAGCACACCCCGGCCAGCAAGCGCGTGGCGTCGGTGGGCAAAAAGATCAGCAAGACCCACGAGCCGGCCGAAGCCGTTGTCGCCGCGGCCAATTGGGTGCGCAACGAACTCGAATACCTTCCCGGGACCACCAGCGTGGCATCCTCGGGGCTGGACGCGCTCAAAGAGGGCAAGGGCGTCTGCCAGGACTTCGTCCACCTGTCACTGATGTTGTTGCGCAGCATGGGGATTCCGGCGCATTACGTCTCGGGCTACCTGCATCCCAAACGTGAAGCCGTCGTGGGGGACACCGTGGACGGACGAAGCCACGCCTGGATCGAGGCGTGGACGGGCGCATGGTGGAGCTATGACCCCACCAACGACACCGAGATCACCGAGCAGTACGTGGGCGTGGGCGCGGGTCGCGACTACGCCGACGTGTCCCCGTTGAAGGGCATCTACTCCGGGGAGGGCGCCACCGACCTCGACGTGATCGTGGAGGTGACCCGGCTCGCCTAGCCGCGGCGATACCGTTGCTCCGATGAGCGATTCAGCCGCCGGCGGGACCCGGCGCGACGACAACCGACGCGGGCGTGGCGGCTCGCCCCTGGCCGCGCTGTTGCTGGTCTGCATCGGGCTGCTCATCGGCGGCATCACCATCGGGGTCGCGGTGGGCGGCGTCATGCCGTTGCCCTACGGCCCGCCCAGCGCCGTCGTGAGCTACGTCCGCGCCCAGCCGACCGCCGTGCGCATCATCGCGGTTGCGACGTTCGCCTCGTCGGTGCCGCTGGCGCTGTACGCGGCGATCGCCGGTGCCCGGTTGCGCCGGCTCGGGGCCGGCGCCGGGTCGGCCGCGGTCGCGCTGACCGGCGGGGCCCTGGCCGCCGGAGCGCTCGGCCTGGCCGGTCTGCTGGGTTGGGCGTTGTCGATTCGCGACGTCGCAGCGAATGCCGCGGTGGTCCGGGCGCTCTACCTGCTGGTGTTTCTCACCGGCGGCCCGGGGCACATCGTGGCGTTGGGCCTGCTGGTCGGCGCCCTCGCGGCGCCCGGCAACGGATTGCTGCCCCGGGCGGTCGCGTGGGCAGGGGTGGCGACGGCCGCCCTCGCCGAAACGACGACGGCGGTGCTGATCTGGCCGGCGCTGGGTGTCATCCTGCCGGTCGCGCGGGTACTGACCCTGACCTGGCTGATGGTGGCGGGAGTTGCGCTTTCCCCTGCGGCGCAACGAGATTCGGCGGCCCGGTAACCCGCGGGGTCACGAAGGCGCGTCGACCTGGACCCGGTGCAGGTCGTCACCGAGTTCGATGCGCCCGCCGAATTGCGCGGCCGCCAGGGCCCGCCACTGTTCTTCCTGGCCGGGCACCAGTGCCGGCACGTAGTGCGTCATGACCAGGGTGCCCACCCCCGCGCGGGCCGCGGTGGCCGCCGCCTCCTCAACCGAGGAGTGGTAGTCGCAGATGTCCTGCAGCCGCTGCTGGGGGATGTTGGCGACGATGTCCTTGCGGATCACGGTGTGCACCAGCGCGCCGGCGCCGGCCGCCAGGTCGTCGAGGCCGGCGCACGGGACGGTGTCGCCGGCGAGCACCACCGAGGCGCCCTGGTAATCGATCCGAAAGCCGATGGTCGGGGCCACCGGCCGGTGATCGGTGGGCGCCACCCGGATGGTTATCCCGTCGCGGTCCCAGGCGGCGCCCTCGGTGTATTCGTGGATGTCCACCGCCGGTGGCTCGTTGATGTCGCTGTGATGGGCGATCCGGTAGCCGATGTCGTGCCGGAACGCGTTCAGCGTCGCCGCGACCGCCTCGGCGGTGCCGGGCGGTCCGATGATCGGCAGCGGCGCGGGATCGGGGCTGAAGGTGCTGATCCACCGCGTGATGAGGACGTCGCCGAGGTCGCCGATGTGGTCGCTGTGCAGGTGAGTCAGCAACAGGGCCGTCAAGCCGGCCGCGCCCACCCCGATCGCGGCCGCGCGCTGCAGCACCCCACGTCCGCAATCGACCAGGAACGTGTGCCCGCCGGCCCGCACCAGCGTGGACGGCCCGGCTCGGTTCGGATCGGGGATCGGACTTCCGGTGCCCAGCAGCGTGACCTCGATCATGGGGCTATCTTGCAAGCAAGCGCTGGCCGCAGTGGCCCAATCGGCCGATCTGCGCGGCTTTCACCGTTTGGACACGATCTGTTTGCAGCTTCTCTTGGTGGCTTTTCCGCCGCGCGAGTTAGCCGTAGCCTGATGTGAAGCGGATCACAACCCGGCTGGAGGCCTCGATGCGGATAGCGGACGTCTTGCGGAACAAGGGCGCGGCGGTGGTGACCATCAACCCGGACGCGACGGTTCGCGAGCTGCTGGCGGGGCTGAGCGAGCAAAACATCGGCGCCATGGTCGTAGTCGGCGACGAGGGTGTGGTCGGCATCGTCTCGGAGCGCGACGTGGTCCGCCAGCTGCACACGCACGGCGCCAGCGTGCTGTCCCGCCCGGTGTCCAAGATCATGACGTCGATGCTGGCCACGTGCACCAAGACCGACGAAGTCGACGCCATCAGCGTATTGATGACCAAGAACCGGGTGCGGCACGTGCCGGTGCTGGACGGCAAGAAGCTGATCGGCATAGTCAGCATCGGTGACGTCGTGAAGACCCGCATGGAAGAGCTCGAGGCCGAGCAGCAGCAGCTGCAGTCCTACATCACGCAGGGCTGAGCCGGGCACCCACGGCGAAAAAATTCGCTCGGACTCACGCTGAGTGCACGCTCGACGCGCACTAACGCCAGGAGTAGTCGGAGCGCAGCCGCGCGGCCACCGCATCGAAGATCTCGCGATCCAGGATGGCGCCCTCGCGGCGGATGCCCTCTTCGGGCACGTCGAGCACCCGGTCGAGTCGGACCCAGCTTGGCCTGCCCTCGTAATCCCAAGGGCCGGAACCGATTCCGATCCAATCGTGATCCGCGGCGTGACGTTCCTGGCTGGACACCATCAACCCCAGCAGGACGCTGCGGTCCCGTCCGACCACCAGGACGGGGCGGTCCTTGCCGCGGGTGGGGTCGTCCTCGTAGACCACCCATGTCCAGACGATCTCGCCGGGATCGGCCCGGCCGTCCAGGCTCGGCGCGTACACCAGCTTGCGGGCGCGATGCGCGGTCGGGAGGCTGCCGCTGGTCACCGGCCGGCCGGTGACGGGCGCCTCGGCGGGAGGCGGCGCGACCGCGGCGATGACGTTCGCGGTGATCCGCACGGCCTGCTGCAACTCGCGCAGCACGGTCTGGGAATTCTGCACCTGCCGGACCAGGCGCGGAGCCCCGTTGAACACCAGATTCTCCGCGAACCGCTGGAACGTCTTCCACTGGGATTTCCGGGGAGACGGCATATTCGCAGCATAGACGCGAGCGGCGGGCTGCGACTGTGTCCAAGTAGGTCGTGGCGGCCCGGTCTGGATACGCTGGACATACCCGCGAACCGGCCCGGAAACGGCCGCGACGCGCCCCGCCAAGCTTGCACGCACCAGGAGATTCCCATCAGCAGTTTCGCCGACAAGACCTTCACTGCGCCGGCGCAGATTCGGAATTTCTGCATCATCGCCCACATCGACCACGGCAAGTCCACGCTGGCCGACCGGATGCTCCAGCTCACCGGCGTCGTCGACGAGCGGTCCATGCGCGCCCAGTACTTGGACCGGATGGACATCGAGCGCGAGCGCGGGATCACCATCAAGGCCCAGAACGTGCGCCTGCCGTGGCGGGTCGGTGACACCGACTACGTGCTGCACCTGATCGACACCCCGGGCCACGTCGACTTCACCTACGAGGTGTCCCGCGCGCTGGAGGCTTGCGAGGGTGCGGTGCTGCTGGTCGACGCCGCGCAGGGCATCGAGGCGCAGACCCTGGCCAACCTCTACCTGGCGCTGGACCGCGATCTGCACATCATCCCGGTGCTGAACAAGATCGACCTGCCCGCCGCGGACCCCGACCGCTATGCCGCCGAGATCGCCCACATCATCGGCTGCGAGCCGGGCGACGTGCTGCGCGTATCGGGCAAGACCGGGGACGGCGTCGCCGACCTGCTCGACCACGTGGTGCGCGAGGTGCCGCCGCCGCAGGGCGTCGCCGACGCGCCGCTGCGCGCCATGATCTTCGACTCGGTCTACGACATCTACCGCGGTGTGGTGACCTACGTCCGGGTGGTGGACGGCAAGATCACGCCGCGCGAACGCATCGCGATGATGTCCACCGGCGCCACACACGAACTGCTCGAGGTCGGCATCGTCTCGCCCGAGCCGAAGGCCAGCGACGGCCTGGGCGTGGGGGAGGTGGGCTACCTGATCACCGGGGTCAAGGACGTGCGCCAGTCCAAGGTCGGTGACACGGTGACGGCGGCCCGGCACGGCGCCACCGAGGCGCTGACCGGATACCGCGAACCCAGGCCGATGGTCTACTCGGGCCTGTATCCGGTGGACGGCTCCGATTATCCGGTTCTGCGTGACGCGCTGGACAGGTTGCAACTCAACGACGCGGCGCTGACCTACGAGCCGGAGACGTCGGTGGCGCTGGGCTTCGGATTCCGTTGTGGCTTCTTGGGTCTGCTGCACATGGAGATCACCCGCGAGCGCCTGGAGCGAGAGTTCAACCTGGACCTGATTTCGACGTCGCCCAACGTCGTCTATCGCGTCGTCAAGGAAGACAACACCGAAATCGTGGTGACCAACCCGTCGGACTGGCCGGAAGGCAAGGTCCGCACCGTTTACGAGCCGGTGGTCAAGACCACGATCATCGCGCCCAGCGAATTCATCGGCACCATCATGGAGCTGTGCCAGTCGCGCCGCGGTGAACTGGGCGGCATGGATTACCTGTCGCCCGAACGGGTCGAGCTGCGCTACACCATGCCGCTGGGCGAGATCATCTTCGACTTCTTCGACTCGTTGAAGTCGCGCACCCGCGGCTACGCCAGCCTCGACTACGAGGAGGCCGGCGAGCAGGAGGCGCAGCTGGTCAAGGTCGACATCCTGCTGCAGGGCGAGGCCGTCGACGCGTTCAGCGCGATCGTCCACAAGGACGGGGCCTCGGCCTACGGCAACAAGATGACCACCAAGCTCAAAGAGCTGATCCCGCGCCAGCAGTTCGAGGTGCCCGTCCAGGCCGCGATCGGATCGAAAATCATTGCGCGCGAAAACATTCGCGCGATCCGAAAGGACGTGTTGTCTAAGTGCTACGGCGGCGACATCACCCGTAAACGCAAGCTTCTGGAGAAGCAGAAGGAAGGCAAGAAGCGGATGAAGACCATCGGGCGCGTCGATGTGCCGCAGGAGGCGTTCGTCGCGGCGCTGTCCGCCGACGCCGCGGGGGATAAGGGCAAAAAGTAGCCATGCGGATACGGGGGTTGGCGGCGACGCTGATGGCGGTCGTCGCGGTGGCGACGGGCTGCGGTGGCGTCGTCGCGGGAACGGCGAAGCCGGCGCCGAATCTGAAGCCTCAACCGCTGAGCGGCGCGATGGTCAAACAGGTGCTTCTCGACGGGCCGACGCTGTCGCGGATGCTCAATCAGCCGTTCGTGGCGCGGGACCCAGCCGAATTCGGCGGGCCCGAAAAGCTGTATCAGGTCAAGCGATCGATGTCGCAGGCCGGTTGCCTGGGCGTGACGGCGATGCTGCAGCAGGGTGTGTACCAGTCCGCCGACGTGAAAGACGTTGCGACGCAATCGTGGTGGAATAACGGCGAGCCGGCGCAGGTGATCGTTGTCGAGGAGGGCGTGGTCACGCTGCCGTCGGCCGTGCAGGCCCAGGCCCTGTTCGCGCAGTTCTCCCAGCAGTGGCAGCAGTGCAGCGGCATGACGACGTCGGAACAGAGCGGCCCGATCAGCACCACGAACGTCATCAGCGACGTCCGCACCACGGATTCCACCATCGCGGCCACCAAGATGGCCACGTCCGTCCTGCCCAACATGCCGCCGCTGCGGCCCACCCCGCAGGCACGCGCGATCGGCATCCGGTCGAACTGCCTCGTCGAGGTTCAGGTGGTGTTCTTCGGGGGGAGACGGTCCTCCGACCCGGGATCGGCCAACATCGATACCAGCGCCATCGACGTCGCCCACGCCTTGATGGACAGAGTCAGCGCCCTGGGCTGACGTCGCGGCGGGCGCCGGGAAGGCAAGGAACCACGTGAAAAGCAGCTGGCGATCGCTGGCCGCTTTGGTTGTGGTGCTGCTGGCGAGCGGGTGCACCGAAACTATCGCTGGCACAGCAAGTCTGGCGCAAAGCGCGGGGCGGGTGCCGGCCATCAAGCGGGCCCTGTTCGACGGTACCGCGCTGGCAAGGCTGCTCGGCCAACCGTTCCAGCCCTACCCGCACTACTCGGAGTTCGGGGGCATCGACAAACTGGGCACCAATTGGGACAACGGGGTGCCCGCCGACTGCATCGGCGTCGTTCACATGATGCAGCGGGTCGCCTATGTCTCCGCGCCGCTGCAAGAGACGGCCGCCGAAATGTGGGTGCACAAAGGTGATTCCGTGAAGGTCGACAGCGTCCAGCAAGGCGTCGTCGCGTTGCGGACGGACGCGGACGCCAACGCGTTGTTCGCCAGGTTCGCCGCGCAGTGGCAGAAGTGTGACGGGACCACGCTGATGGTGGAGCCCATCGATATATGGGGTTCGGATGCCATCTCCGATGTACACGTCGCGGATTCGGTTGTCGCGGCTACGGTTTCGATGGGATGCGGCCCACACGGGGGTTTGAACGCAATCCCGACGGGCCGGGCCCTCGGCGTCAAGGGACCGTACCTGGTCGAGGTCACGGTCGAGTTCATGCCCGTCTCCAGTCCGGGAGACGCGGGCACTGGCGACATCAACACCACCGCCATCGAGCTCACCCACGCGCTGATGGACAAACTCAACGCCCGCGGCTGAGGCGGCTACGCCTACATCGGCGCGTTCGCGGGCTGGAACATCCCGGAGCCGTCGGCTTCCTCCTCGGCGCGGATGACGTGCACCACCGCGTTGATCAGCGCCAGGTGGGTGAACGCCTGCGGGAAGTTGCCCAGCTGCCGACCGGTGCGCGGTTCGATCTCCTCGGCGTAGAGGTGCAGCGGGCTGGCGTAGGACAGCAGTCGCTCACACAGCCGCTTGGCGCGCCGCACCTCCCCGATCTCGACAAGCGCCGACACCAGCCAGAACGAGCAGATCGTGAAGGTGCCCTCCTCGCCGGACAGCCCGTCGTCGGTTTCCTCGACCCGGTAGCGCAGCACCAGGCCCTCCTGGGTCAGTTCGTCGGCGATCGCCAGGACGGTGTTTCGCACCCGCGGGTCGTCGGGCGGCAGGAACCGCGTCAGCACCACCAACAGCAGCGAGGCGTCCAGCGCGTCGCTGCCGTAGCGCTGGGTGAACACCCCGCGGGAGTCCACGCCGTGCTGCAGGATGTCGTTCTTGATCTCGTCGGCGATGGCGTGCCACTGCTGGGCGTAGCTCTTTTCGCCCTGCCGCTCGGCCAGCTTGGCCCCGCGGTCGAGCGCCACCCAGCACATCACCTTCGACGACGTGAAGTGCTGCGGTTCTCCGCGCACCTCCCAGATGCCCCGGTCCGGCTCGCGCCAGTGCTTGATCGCCTCTTCGACCTGCTTCTTCAGCACCGGCCACAGCGTCTCCGGAACCTGTTCGCGCGACTTGGCGTGCAGGTAGAAGGAATCCAGGATGGAGCCCCAGATGTCGTGCTGGATCTGGTCGTAGGCGCCGTTGCCGATGCGGACCGGGCGGGCGTGGTCATAGCCGGACAGGTGGTGCAGCTCTTCTTCGACCAGGCTGCGTTCACCGCCCACGCCGTACATGACCTGCAGCGGGTGCCGTTCGTTGTGGTTGGCGCCGGAGACGTCGGCGATGAAGGCGAAGAAGTCGTCGGCCTCGCGGTCCAGCCCCAAGGTGTACAGACCCCACAACGCGAACGTCGAGTCGCGCACCCAGGCGTAGCGGTAATCCCAATTGCGTTCGCCCTGCGGCGTTTCCGGCAGCGAGGTGGTGCTGGCCGCCAGCAGCGCGCCGGTGGGCGAGTAGGTCAGGCCCTTCAACGTGAGCGCGCTGCGCTGCAGGTACGCCCGCCACGGGTGGTCGGGGAAGTTGCCGATGTTGATCCACTGCCGCCAACACTCGGTGGTCTGCCACATCTTGTCGGCGGCCTCTTGGTATGTCTGCGGCGCCGGGTGCTTGGTCCAGCTCAGCGCGACGAACACGTCGTCGCCCTCCTTCATCCGGGTGCGCGCGCGTGCCTCCCGGCCCTCCAGGCCGATCCGCAGGTTGCTGGTGAGCCGCAGCGTCGGGTGGGCGTCCGGTTCCCTGGTGGCGCGGGCGACGGCCTCGCCGTACGCGTTGGCGGAGTACTCCCAGGCGGCGCCGACGCGGTGGTAGTCGAACGCCGGCTCGCAGCTCATCATCAATTCGACGGTGCCGCTCACGCAGCGCACGGTGCGCAGCAGGATGTGCTCGGCATCCCAGTCCATCGGGGTGCGCCGGTGCGTCCGCGACCGCCGCTCCAGGTCGTGCCAGGGGCCCATGACCAGCGCGTCACGCACGATCAGCCAGCCGGTGTGGGTCTGCCAGGTGGTCTCCATGATGAGACTGCCGGGAAGGTACCGGCGGGCCGACGGCACCGAGACGCCGTAGGGGCCGAGCCGGAAATGACCGGCGCTGCGGTCCAAGATCGCGCCGAACACGCTGGGGGAGTCCGGCCGGGGCACGCACAGCCATTCCACCGACCCGGCCGGGGAGATCAGGCAGGTGGTTTCCCAATCCGACAGGAACGCGTAGTCGGCAATCGGCGGGAATGGGTTCCGTAGGGCGGCGCTGGGAGCGAGGGGCCCGGGCGTGCGCAAATCGATGGACGACGACATCGACGCTGCGGAGGCGCCCTGATAGGCGTCCTCGGGCATGGCGTCGGCCGGCTGGTCTTCGGGTTGGGCATGCAGAACCATCTGGACATCATCGCTGCTCAGCGATCTCGCGTCCAACGTTTCGGTGAGGAGGCGTGGCGCGCGCTTCACCGCTTGGCAGGCAGGCGGCCCGCTTTTCCCTCACCGTGACGTGGACGCGGCGTGGGCCGGCCCTACGCTGGTCTTCGGGCATTGGTCTTCGACCTCCGGGCCGAATAGGGTGAGCCACGTGAACGCGTTCCTCAACTGGTGGGACGGCAACGAACTATGGCTTTCGGGCCTCCCGTTCGTCCTGCAGGCCATGGTGGTGATGCCGATCGTGCTGGCGGTGGCCTACGCCACGGCGGCCGTGCTGGACGGCGTGCTCGGCAAGGGCATCGAGCTGATGCGCCGTGCCCGCCACGCCGACGGGACGCCCGAGTAACGCCCATGCCCCGGTCACACGTGACGCTGGTTCTCGTCATCCTGGTGGTGCTGGTGGTCATCACGTGGTTGGTGACCCACTTGATGCACCACTAGCCGGCCTCGCCCGTTTGCTCAGCCACCGTCGCGGTGGCGGCAAACCCAATTCCTGTTAGGCTTCCCGCCATGCGCGTGGCATTTGGCATTCCGGGGTGCTTTGCCTTCGTGCACTGTTGTCGCTGACTCCCACACCCGTGCGCGGTCTGGTCTGGAGTTTTCGAATTCTCCTGAAGTTCTAGGTGCCTATCCGCAGAAACGGGACCGATATCCCATACGTTCTGCATCGGAAGGCCCTCAATGGACATCAGGACCGCATCGCACTGGCGGCCCGTCCTCGCCCTTGCCCTGATTGCTGGGCTGGTCGCCGGATGCCACGGCGGGGCCAGCGATGCCGTCGGCGGCGGTGGGCTGTCCGACGCGCGCACCAGCATCACCCTGGTCGCCTACTCGGTCCCAGAACCGGGATGGAGCAAGATAATTCCGGCGTTCAATGCCTCCGACGAGGGCAAGGGCGTGCAGGTGGTCACCTCCTACGGGGCCTCCGGTGACCAGTCTCGCGGCGTCGTCGACGGCAAGCCGGCCGACGTGGTGAACTTCTCCGTCGAACCCGACATCGCTCGACTGGTCAAGGCCGGCAAGGTTTCCAAGGACTGGAATACGGACGCCACCAAGGGAATTCCGTTCGGCTCGGTGGTCACGCTGGTGGTGCGGAAGGGCAATCCGAAGAACATCAGGGATTGGGATGATCTGTTGCGGCCGGGCGTCGAGGTCATCACGCCCAGCCCGCTGAGTTCCGGATCGGCGAAGTGGAATCTGCTCGCGCCGTACGCCGTCAAGAGTGAGGGCGGCGCGCACAGCGACGCCGGGGTGGATTTCATCAAGAAGTTGGTGACCGAGCACGTCAAGCTGCGTCCCGGGTCGGGGCGCGAAGCCACCGATGTCTTCGTGCAGGGCAGCGGCGACGTTTTGATCAGCTACGAGAACGAGGCCATCGCCACCGAGCGGGCGGGCAAGCCGGTCGAACACGTCAACCCGTCGCAGACCTTCAGGATCGACAACCCGGTGGCCGTGGTCAACACCAGCCCGCACCTGGATGCCGCCGTCGCCTTCAAGAACTTTCAGTACACGGCCGCGGCCCAAAAGGTCTGGGCGCAGGCCGGTTTTCGCCCGGTCGATCCGGCCGTCGCCGCCGACTTCCGAAACCAGTACCCGGTGCCTGCGAAACTGTGGACCATCGCCGACCTGGGCGGCTGGACCACGGCGGATCCGCAGCTGTTCGACAAGAACACCGGCAGCATCACCAAGATCTACACGAAGGCCACCGGATGACGGCCATCACGCCGGACCCGCTGGCAATCAGGCCCGAGCTCAGCGGTGACACGCCACCGGGACCGCCTCCCGGCCGCGGCCGCGGCACCACCGCCCTTCGGGTCGGGGCGGCCACGGTGTGGCTGTCGGTGATCGTGCTGCTGCCGCTGGCGGCGATCGCCTGGCAATCCGCAGGTGGCGGCTGGCACGCGTTCTGGCTGGCGGTCTCCTCGAATGCCGCCCTCGAGTCGTTCCGGGTGACGCTGACGATCTCGGCCGGCGTCACCGTGCTCAACCTGGTCTTCGGCCTGGTGATCGCGTGGGTGCTGGTGCGTGACAACTTTCCGGGCAAGCGGCTCGTCGACGCGATCATCGACCTGCCGTTCGCGCTGCCCACCATCGTCGCCAGCCTGGTGATGCTGGCGCTGTACGGCAACAACAGTCCTGTCGGCCTGCACCTGCAGCACACGTCATGGGGTGTGACGGTGGCGCTGGCCTTCGTCACGTTGCCGTTCGTGGTGCGCGCCGTGCAGCCGGTGCTGCTGGAATTGGATCGCGAGACCGAGGAGGCCGCGGCGTCGCTGGGTGCCAGCGGCCCGAAGATCTTCACCTCCGTGGTGCTGCCGTCGCTGCTGCCCGCCTTGTTATCCGGTGCGGGCCTGGCCTTTTCACGGGCGATCGGCGAGTTCGGATCCGTGGTGCTCATTGGTGGTGCGGTGCCGGGCAAGACCGAAGTGTCGTCGCAGTGGATACGCACCCTGATCGAGAACGACGACCGCACCGGCGCGGCCGCCATTTCGATTGTGCTGTTGGCCATTTCGTTTGTCGTGCTGCTCATCCTGCGGATCGTGGGCGGGCGCGCGGCCAAGCGAGAGGAGCTGTCCGCATGACCTCGTCTGCGGGAGTGCGGTATTGGTTGCGGTTCATCGCGCTCGGATACATCTTCGTGCTGCTGGTCGTCCCGGTGGCGTTGATCCTGTGGCGAACATTTCAACCCGGGCTCGGCCAGTTCTACGCCTGGGTGAGCACCCCTGCCGCGATATCGGCGCTGAATCTGACGCTGCTGGTGGTGGCCATCGTGGTGCCCCTCAACGTCGTCTTCGGGATCCCCACGGCATTGGTGCTCGCGCGCAACAGGTTTCGTGGCAAGGGCGTGCTGCAGGCGGTCATCGATCTGCCGTTCGCGGTATCGCCCGTGATCGTGGGCGTCGCGTTGATCGTGTTGTGGGGGTCGGCCGGTGCCCTCGGATTCGTGGAGCAAGACCTCGGGTTCAAGATCATCTTCGGCCTGCCGGGGATCGTGCTCGCCAGCATCTTCGTCACGCTGCCATTCGTCGTGCGCGAAGTGGAGCCCGTGCTGCACGAGCTCGGCACCGACCAGGAGGAGGCCGCGGCCACCCTGGGTTCGGGCTGGTGGCAGACCTTCTGGCGGATCACCCTGCCGTCCATCCGGTGGGGTCTGACGTACGGCATCGTGTTGACCATCGCACGTACCCTGGGGGAATACGGTGCCGTGCTCATGGTGTCGTCGAACCTGCCGGGGAAGTCGCAGACACTGACATTGCTTGTCTCCGACCGCTACAACCGCGGTGCGGAGTACGGCGCCTACGCGCTGTCCACACTGTTGATGGGAGTTGCCGTGCTGGTGTTGGTTTTCCAGGTGGTGCTCGACGCGCGCCGCGCACGAGCGGCCAAACAGGCCTGACGAGGGGAATGACCGTGACTGACGCCGGCACCAACCGCGACGACCTCGCCATCATCGTGCGTGACGCCAACAAGCGTTATGGCGATTTCGTCGCCCTTGACCATGTGGACTTCGTCGTGCCCACCGGCTCGCTGACGGCTTTGCTGGGTCCCAGTGGTTCGGGCAAATCGACCCTGCTGCGTACCATTGCGGGCCTCGACCAGCCCGACACCGGAACAGTCACGATCTACGGTCGTGACGTCACGCGGGTGCCGCCGCAGCGCCGCGGCATCGGGTTTGTGTTCCAGCACTACGCCGCGTTCAAGCACCTGACCGTCCGCGACAACGTGGCTTACGGGCTCAAGGTCCGCAAGCGGCCCAAGGCCGAGATCAAGGCCAAAGTCGACAACCTGCTGGAAGTGGTGGGGCTGAGTGGTTTTCAGGCCCGCTACCCCAACCAGCTGTCCGGCGGCCAGCGACAGCGGATGGCGTTGGCGCGCGCGCTTGCCGTCGATCCGCAGGTGCTGCTGCTCGACGAGCCGTTCGGCGCGCTGGACGCCAAGGTGCGCGAGGACCTGCGCGCGTGGCTGCGGCGCCTGCACGACGAGGTGCACGTGACGACGGTGCTGGTCACCCACGACCAGGCCGAGGCGCTGGACGTGGCCGACCGGATTGCAGTGCTGAACCAGGGCCGCATCGAGCAGGTCGGATCCCCGACCGACGTGTATGACGCCCCGGCGAACGCGTTCGTGATGTCGTTCCTCGGTGCGGTGTCCACCCTGAACGGCACCCTGGTGCGGCCGCACGATATCCGGGTGGGCCGCAACCCTGAGATGGCGATCGCCGGCGGGGACGGCACCGCCGATTCCGTCGGCGTGGTGCGCGCCGTCGTCGACCGCGTGGTCACGCTCGGTTTCGAGGTGCGCGTCGAGTTGACCAGCGCCGCCACCGGCGGCTTCTTCACCGCCCAGATCACGCGCGGCGACGCCGAGGCACTGGCGCTACGCGAGGGCGACACCGTCTACGTGCGTGCCACCCGGGTCCCGCCGATCGCCCTCGAGGCCGCAACCGACGCGCGCCGCGCCGATCAGGCCGATGAGGACGAGAACACGCTGACGTCGGCCTGACGGCCAGATTCGTCCCGTTACGACGCGTGCAGCCCGCATTCCGTCTTGGCCCGTCCCTGCCAGCGTCCGCTGCGCGGGTCGGCGCCCGCCAGCGGCTTGGCGGTGCAGGGGGCGCAACCGATCGATGAATAGCCGTCGTACATAAGCGGGTTGACCAGCACGCCGTGCTCGTCGATGTAGTTCTGCACGTCCTCGTCGGACCATTCGACCAACGGGTTGACCTTCACCAGCTTGAAGCCCTCGTCGAAGCCGACCACTGGGGCGTTGGCGCGCGCGGCGGTCTCGCCCCGGCGCAGCCCGGTCACCCAGGCGGAGTATCCGCGCAGCGTCTTGCCCAGCGGCTCGACCTTGCGCAGCCGGCAGCACTCACTGGGGTCCCGCGCGAACAGGTCCTTGCCCAGCATCTTGTCCTGCTCGGCGACGCTCTGCGCGGGCGTGACGTTGAGCACCCGGATGTCGTAGACGGACTCGATCGCGTCCCGGGTGCCGATCGTCTCCGCGAAGTGATAACCCGTGTCCAAGAACACCACCGGAACGCCCGGACGCGCCTTGGCCGCCAGGTCGATCAACACGGCCTCCTGCATGCTGGACGCCACCACATAGTTGCAGGTGGCCCAGCCGCGCGGTCCGTTGATGCCGCCGAATGTCTCGTCGGTCCAACGCAATACGTCGGCGGCGCTGGCGCCTTCCAGCTCGGCCGCCCCGCGGGCGGCGAGCGCCCGCAATTCGGCTTCTGGAAGTTTGGTTGTTCGTTCGCTCATCGCAAATCGTCCTCGTCTGCCCTCATAGCCCACTGTGCGAAACGTTCACCCTCGCCGCGATATTTCAGGAAGTTGCGTGTGACCCGCTCGATGTAGTCGCCGAGCTCGTCGCTGGTGACCTTGTGCTGGCGCAGTTTTCGACCAAAGCCGCTGTCCAGGCCGAGGCTGCCGCCCAGGTGCACCTGGAAGCCCTCGACCGAGCCGCCCTCGCCGTCGTCGACCATCTGGCCCTTGAGCCCGATGTCGGCGACCTGGATGCGGGCGCACGAATTGGGACAGCCGTTGATGTTGACGGTGATCGGCACGTCGAGCTGCTCGTTGATGTCCGCGAGCCGGCTTTCCAGCTCGGGCACCAAAGACTGCGCCTTGACCCGGGTTTCGGCGAAGGACAACTTGCAGAACTCGATCCCCGTGCACGCCATCACATTCCGCCGCCAGTGCGAGGGCCGTGACTGCAGGCCCAGCGCCTCCAGGCCGGCGAGCAGCTCGTCGAGCTTGTCGTCGGACACGTCGAGGATGACCAGCTTCTGGTAGGGGGTCAGCCGGATCCGGTCCGAGCCGGCCCGTTCGGCGAGGTCGGCCACCGCGGTGAGGATGGTGCCCGAGACCCGGCCCGCGATCGAGGCGACGCCCACCGCGTTGAGGCCGTTCTTGAGCCGCTGCACGCCCACGTGGTCGATCGGGTGCTTCAGCGGCTCGGGAGCCGGGCCGTCAATCAGCGGACGCTTGAGGTACTCGTGTTCGAGAACTTCACGGAATTTTTCAATGCCCCAGTCCTTGATCAGGAATTTCAGCCGCGCCTTGGACCGCAGCCGCCGGTAGCCGTAGTCGCGGAAGATCGACGTCACCGCGTTCCATACCTCGGGCACCTCTTCGAGCGGCACCCAGGCGCCGACCCGCTGGGCCAGCATCGGGTTGGTCGACAGCCCGCCACCGACCCACAGGTCCAGCCCCGGGCCGTGCTCGGGGTGGTTGACGCCGATGAACGCGATGTCGTTGACCTCGTGCACCACATCCTGCAGACCCGAGATCGCGGTCTTGTACTTACGCGGCAGGTCGGCGAAGTCGGGCTGACCGATGTAGCGGCGTGCGATCTCCTCGATCGCCCAGCTGGGGTCGAGCACCTCGTCCAGCGACTCGCCGGCCAGCGGTGAGCCCAGGATCACGCGGGGGCAGTCACCGCACGCCTCGGCGGTCTGCAGTCCGACCTCGGCCAGCCGTCGCCAGATCTCGGGGACGTTCTCCACCTCGATCCAGTGGTACTGCACGTTCTCGCGGTCGGTGATGTCGGCGGTGTCGCGGGCGAATTCGGTGGAAATCTGCCCCACGGTGCGCAGCGCGGCCGCCGACAGTGCGCCGCCGTCGCACCGCACCCGCATCATGAAGTATCTGGCTTCCAGCAATTCGGCGTTGTCGTCGCCGGTGAACGTGCCGTCGTAGCCTTGTTCGCGCTGGGTGTAGAGCCCCCACCAGCGGAAACGCCCCCGCAGGTCGCTTTTGTCGATGCTGTCGAAACCATTCTGGGCGTACACGGTTTCGATGCGCTCCCGCACATCCAGCGGGGCGCCGGCCTGCTTCATCTCTTCGTTCGGGTTCAGCGGCTCACGATTTCCCAGTGCCCATTGGCCCTCGTTACGGGGCTTTGCGGCTCGGGCGGTGGTCATCGGAAGTTCTCTCCTCTAAAAAGATCGCCAGCGCGGCCAGCACAGTTCACCGGCACTTTCGGGCGGCGCGGAACCGTCGGCCAGCTGGAGACACAGGGGGCCTGGGTCTACCACGTCAAGGCAGACAGATACAGCTGCAAACGCGCTTGAGATCAATGTGCCGTCGAGCCACGAGCGCAATGCGCGGGCTGGGCTGGTCGACAGTCACGCCCCCATTGTGCCATGGATGCCGAAGGGCCATGCGAGCAGGTCAAATCTTGGCTCACGGTGATTAAAACTACCGGCGAAGTCTGGGAGATTCACCGGCAAAGCCCGAGAAGTTCATGAGACCGTTCCCCGGCCGACCGGTCGTCCCTGCGGCCGGGAGCGACGCCCGGTTCATCGTGGGATCATTTGGCATGGCCATTCGCGTGGAACCGGTCGACCTGCCCGACGTCGGGGTGGGCGTCGGGCAGTCGTTTGGCATCTATGTGCATGTGCCGTTCTGTGTAACCCGTTGCGGCTATTGCGATTTCAATACCTACACCCCGGCCGAGCTGGGTGGGGTCAATCCGGACGCCTGGCTCAGCGCACTGGGAAAGGAACTGGAACTGGCGGCCGCGAGGTTGCAGGCGCCGCCGGTGAACACCGTGTTCGTCGGCGGCGGGACGCCTTCCCTGCTGGGGGGCCCGCGGATGGCGACGCTGCTGGGCATGGTGCGGCAGAACTTCACGCTGGCACCCGACGCCGAGGTCACCACCGAGGCCAATCCCGAGTCCGCGTGGCCGGACTTCTTCGACGCCATCCGCGCGGCCGGCTACACCCGGGTATCGCTGGGGATGCAGTCGGTGGCGCCGCGGGTGTTGGGTGTCCTGGACCGCATCCACACGCCGAACCGGTCCGCGGCCGCCGCCCGCGAGGCGCTGGCCGCGGGTTTCGAGCACGTCAGCCTCGATTTGATCTACGGAACTCCGGGGGAGTCCGACGACGACCTGTTGTGCTCGGTCGAGACGGCGATCGGGACGGGCGTGGATCACGTATCCGCCTATGCGCTGGTCGTCGAGGAAGGCACCGCGCTGGCCCGGCGCGTCCGGCGCGGCGAACTGGCCGCACCCGACGACGACGTGCTGGCCCACCGCTACGAATTGGTGGATGCGCGGCTGTCGCAGGCGGGATTGTCCTGGTACGAGGTGTCCAACTGGTCGCGGCCCGGCGGTGAGTGCCGGCACAACATCGGCTACTGGGATGGTGGCCAGTGGTGGGGCGCCGGGCCGGGCGCGCACGGCTATCTGGGTACGACGCGCTGGTGGAACGTCAAGCACCCCAACGCGTATGCGGAACGGTTGAGCGCGGCGACGCTGCCGGTGGCCGGATTCGAGCAGCTGGATGCCGAAGCCTTGCACACCGAGGACGTGTTGTTGAAAACTCGTCTGCGCCAAGGACTCCCAGTTGAAGTGCTGAACTCGGCCGAGCGGGAGCGCGCCGAGGGTGTGGTTGCCGACGGGTTGCTGGTGGTCGAGGGTGACAGGCTGGTCTTGACTCCGCGCGGACGCCTGCTGGCCGACGCCGTGGTGCGAACCCTATTGGGGTAGCGGCGTTTTCCGCGTGGTCAGACCCCGAACAGATGCTCGAAGACGCGGGCGATCTCGATGTAGAGCGGGATCCCCACGGTGACGTTGTAGGAGAACGTCAGGCCAAGCGAGGCGGCCAGCGGCAGCGTCGGGCTCGCCTCGGGGATCGCCAGGCGCTGCACCGCGGGAACGGCGATGTAGGACGCCGCACCGCACAGGACCGCGAACAGTACGTAGGTTCCGGTCTTGAAGTCGGTGTGGGTCAACGACGCATAGCTGCAGGCGACGATGATGCCCAGTGTCGCAAAGACATTTGGCGCCACGAGCCCGAAGACGATGAACCCGGGCCCCGCGGTGCGGAGGTCCTTCAACTTGCGCGACGCCGTCATCCCCATCTCGAGCAGGAACAGACACAGCACGCCCTGGAAGGCCATGACGAAGAATTTGTCGTCGTCGGCGACGACCTTCTGTCCCTGCAGCCCACTGACGAGGCCGATGATGATGCCACCCATCAACAGGACCAGGCCGGGGTTGAGGAAGACCTCCTGGAACAGCTCCCGGGAGAAGATGGGCACCTTCTTGCCCTTGGGTCGCGCCGGGCCGTGGTCGGGCTCCCAATCCGGGTGCTCCATCTTTTCCAGCGAGAGCTCCAGCTCCTGCTCGATGGCGGCTTCCTCGTGGCTCTCCAGGCTCTGCCCGTGCGGAGGACGTGCGGCGGTGCCGGGCCCGACCCCAACCTTGACCGGCGCCGTGTAACCGGCCTCGTCGGGCATGTAACCGGCGGAGTCCATGCCCCGATGCCGCAGTCGGGCAACGAAATACAGCGCAACCAGGCAGCCCGGGATCTCCATCACGGCCAGCATCACCGGCATGTACGCATTGAAGGCGATGTTCACCGCGGCCAGGACGGCCACGCAGGTGGCGAACGTTCCCGCCGAGTCGGACCCGTAGTAGCCGGCGATGGTCGCGCGGTCGATCTTCCGGAGTGATTTCAGGCGGCTGAGGCCCAGGTAGGCCAGGCCGCCGATCAGACAGTTCAGCACGAAGCCCAGGACCATGAAGCCCACGATGACCCCGACGCTCGACGCACTGACTTGCGCGAGTTCTTCCCCGCCGTGCCAGCCGATGGCCAGCAACAGGTACATCGTCAATCCCTGATAGATGACGTAGGGGAATTCGAACCGCACCTTCAGGATGGGGATCAGGAACCCGAAGTAAAAGAACAGCAGCAGCGGCTTGAACAAGTTATGCGTGAAGTTGTGCCAGAACTCTTGCAGCATCGATGCCTCCGTTGGTTAGAGCGCTGATCTGGGGAAGCACCGTCCGCAAGCGGAGCAACCACGAAACATCGCGACGACCGTCAAGAATTTATCCCCGCGGCATGCCCGCCGCCACTTGAAAGCGCACAGGGCGTCGGACGCCCGCCTGGCTGTTGATAACCGGTAAACCCGCTGCTCAGAGCGAAATTACCGGAGCGAAATCCGGCGCGCGGCCCCGCTATCGATGCCGCGAGTTTGGTGTGAAAGTGCTGTGCGTTTACTGTGGAGTCAATAGATCGTCAGCGCGCGGACGGGACTAGCGAGGGCCTGACGCCGGCGCCCTTTTTGCGGTGCGTTACCGAGAGCCACGCCGACGGCGAGTAATGCGTCGTGATTTCCTCGAAACCGTCGACCCGAGAAACCGACAGCACGCCGGTTTGCGGATTGATTTCGAGCTCGTCGCCTTCGCTCGCGTGCACTTCCTCGCCGTTGAAAAGCCGGATTATGAACACGGTGTTTCTCCAATCCGGCGGGCATGCGGTGAGCGCTAGGAAAAAGTCTGGCTGCCGAAGCCGCCTGTTGTGCGACCGCAACGTAAACGGTTGGGAAACCTTTGCAGTGGTGATCTTCACAGCCGGCGTGGGGACGGCCGCCTCGAGGGTGGAATCGAAGCGGCGCTACCTGCACAAACAGCTTGTCATCGATCTGGAAACGGCGGGCTTCGAGAGGAAGCGCCCGGCCGGCCGGCGGTTTAACTCCGCGGGAGTTTTAGCTGAATGCGGCACCCGGTGAGGCAGTTCGTGGGATCGGTTGCGCAGAGATACATAGGTTAGGCTACATTTACTAACCGTGACCGAGGTCAGCGTCGAGACAAGTTCCGCCGGCTCTGAGTCGCCGTCGATTCCGCTTCCCCTGCACGTCGACCCGGCGGACCTGGCGGCCGAGCTGGCCGTGGTGCTGTCCGAGCGCACCGGGGAAGAGTATCTGCTCTACGAGCGCGGCGGTGACTGGGTGCTGGCCACCGGCGTGCGCGCGATGGTCGAGCTCGACAGCGACGAGCTGCGAGTGATCCGCGACGGAGTGGCCCAGAGCCAGCGATGGTCGGGCAGGCCCGGTCCGGTGCTCGGTGAAGCCGTCGACCGGCTGTTGCTGGAAACCGACCAGCTGTTCGGCTGGATCGCGTTCGAATTCGGGGTGTACCGCTACGGGCTGCAGCAGCGGTTGGCGCCGGGAACCCCACTGGCCCGAGTGTTTTGGCCGCATGGCCGCATCGTGGTGACCCGGGACGAGGTCCGGCTGTTCGGTACCTCGGCCGGGCACCGAGACGACGTCCTCGGCGTACTCGGCGACGGCGTGTCCGATGTGCGCGACGCCTCGGCGGTTGACGTGGTCGCCGACGCGTCCGACTACCGTGGCCGTGTCGCGTCGGCCGTCGCAGAGATCGCCGCGGGCCTTTATCACAAGGTGATCCTTTCCCGGTCTATCGAAGTGCCTTTCGCGCTCGATTTCCCGTCCACCTATCGCCTGGCCCGGCGACACAACACCCCGGTGAGGTCGTTCTTGTTGCGGCTCGGTGGAATTCGCGCCGTGGGCTACAGCCCGGAACTGGTCGCAGCCGTCCATCACGATGGCGTCGTGGTGACCGAGCCGCTCGCGGGCACGCGCGCGCTCGGGCGTGGTGAGGTGCGCGACCGCCAGGCTCGCGACGACCTGGAGTCGAATTCCAAAGAGATTGTCGAGCATGCCATTTCGGTGCGAAGCTCGCTGCAGGAAATGACCGAGATCGCCGAGCCGGGCACCGCCGTCGTCACCGACTTCATGACAGTGCGGGAACGGGGGAGCGTGCAGCACCTGGGCTCCACGGTCTGCGGCCGGCTGGGCACATCGAACGACCGGATGGATGCGCTCGAAGCGCTCTTCCCGGCGGTCACCGCGTCGGGCATCCCGAAAGCCGGTGGCGTCGAAGCGATCTTGCGCCTCGACGAGGGGCCGCGCGGGCTGTATTCGGGCGCGGTCGTGATGATTTCGGCGGACGGCGGGCTTGATGCGGCGCTGACGCTGCGGGCGGCGTATGAATGTGACGGCAAGACCTGGCTGCGGGCCGGTGCGGGCATTATCGAAGAGTCCACACCCGACCGCGAATTCGAAGAAACCTGCGAAAAGCTGTCCACGCTCGCCCCCTATCTGATTGCGCGCCAATAACTTTCTAATCCCTTTGGCTGGCTGCCGGTGGTAGCCGGAGCTTGGTGTTCCCTGCGTCACGGTTGGTGTCGCGGGGACTTTCGGCCCTAGTTGCCCGGTTTGCACGCGTGTCATCTTTATGTAACCGCATGACACAGATACATTGCGATTACGACTGCGAGAGATAACTGGGAGGGTTCCGTGTCCACGGCGCTGACCAACCTACAGCTACTTCACGAGCTCGAGCCGGTGGTCGAGCGTTTGCTCAATCGCCACCTGTCGATGTTCAAGGAGTGGAGCCCGCACGACTACGTTCCCTGGTCGGACGGCCGAAACTTCTACGGGCCGGACGGCCAGGATTGGGAGCCCGGGCAGACGAGGCTGCCCGACGTTGCGCAGGTGGCGATGGTCCAAAACCTGTTGACGGAGGACAATTTACCCTCGTATCACCGTGAGATCGCGATGAACTTCAGCATGGACGGTCCGTGGGGGCAGTGGGTGAATCGATGGACCGCCGAGGAAGCCAGGCACAGCACGGCGCTACGCGACTACCTGGTGGTCACCCGCGCCGTCGACCCGGTCGAGCTGGAGAAGCTGCGGCTTGAGCAAATGACGCGAGGCTTCAGCCCCGGCCAGAACCAGCAGGGCGACATGTTCGCTGAGAGTCTGTTCGACTCGGTCATGTATGTCTCGTTCCAGGAACTCGCCACCCGCGTCTCGCACCGCAACACGGGGAAGGTCAGCAACGACACGGTCGCCGAGCAGTTGATGGCCAGGGTGTCGCATGACGAAAACCTGCACATGCTCTTCTATCGGGATATCAGCGCCGCGGGCCTCGACATCGCGCCCGATCAGGCGATGAGATCGGTGCACCGGATTCTGCGCAACTTCAAGATGCCCGGATTCACCGTCCCGGAGTTTCGCCGCAAGGCGGTGATCATCGCCGTCGGCGGTGTGTACGACCCGCGCATCCATCTCGAAGAGGTGGTGATGCCGGTGCTGAAGAAATGGCGGATTTTCGAACGCGAAGACTTCACCGGCGAGGCCGCCGGCATGCGGGACGATCTGGCGCTGCTGGTCAAGGAACTCGAGGACGCCTCGGTGAAATTCGACGAATCCAAGCAACGCTATCTGGAGCGCGAGGCGCGCAGAACCGAGAAGATCACCGCCAGCAATGTGCTTCGAACGAAAGGGACGCTGACGCTGAGTCAGCACTGACCGCTGTTTGGTTGCCTGACCACGGATGCGGCTGACAGATGGTCGCCGAACAATGTGGGGCATTCCGATGATTACCGGCACGGCTCCGCGTAAGGTGCGACGCACACCCGGGGGTTAGAGAGTAGGAGCTGTATGTCTAATCTCAGGGCGAAAGCTTTGCTTGGTCTGATGCTTGCCTTGATCTCCCCGGGAATAGCCGATTGCACGGCCACCGTCGCGTGCCCAAGCTGCACCGTCGTCACCTCGTAACAGCGCAGGCGCACGGCCCGAAGTGCGCACGCACCCGGACTCAGACCGAAGAGCTCGATTCGAGATAGTCGGCCAGGATGCGGCCGACGAGCGACTCGATATTGGACTCGATCGACGATGCGAGCGTGGCGGTGACGGTCGCCACGGCTTGGGTCCGAAAGCGCACCAACATCGTTATCAGCTCGGCGATTTCGGCGTCGGCCGGCAGCGGTTCGCCGGGCTTGATGCGATCCAGCACGTGTTCGGCTCCGGCTCGCACCAGCATGTCGCTGATCTTGTCGATCTCTGGGACGATCTGTTCGTGGAGGTCGATGAGCTTGTCGAATTTGACGCCGTAGCCGCGGATTTCGTTGAACGCCTCGATGAGTTTCGGGCGGGTGATGGTGGCTTGCGTCCCATCGATCCGAATCAGCTGAAGCGCCACCAGGCGCTCGAATGCGTTGGGATCGTCGACCAGTCGCTGGGCGTCGGCCAGCGACACGGTCTCCGGCTTTTCGGCGGTCCAGGTGCCGGCGATCGCCGTCTCGAGGCCCAGCACGTCGCCGAGGTTTTTGCCTTGCTCCCACGCGCTGAGCATTTCCCGCACGTGCGCGATGTTGTAGCCGCGGTCGAGCATCGAGGTGATGAGCCGCAGCCGGGTCAGGTGGGTGTCGTTGAACAGCGCGATGCGCCCCACCCGCAGCGGCGGTGGTAGCAGCCCGCGGTCGCGGTAGACGCGGATATTGCGGGTGGTGGTGCCGGCCAGCCGCGCCAGATCGTCGATCCGGTACTCACCGGAGTTCGCGTCGCCGTGCGGGTGCCGGGCGGCCGCGTCGAAAAGCTGCGACACCGCCCCCTCGATGAGTTGGCGGTACTCCCGCGATTGGCGCCGAACCCGTTTGGGTGCGCGCCGCACGTTGTGCAGCACGCTGGCGATGGTGCCGGGTTCGGGCCGTGCTGCGCGCTCGGTGGCCATGTCAGTGCGGCAGCTCAGGCTGACGCGGTGGCCTGCGTCTGGGCGCGATGTGCCACCGCCTGATAGTCCTCGTACCGGAAATCCCTCATCTGGCGAAGATACTGCGTCGCGAAGCCGGGGTACATGGACCCGTTGAATCCGTCCTTGGTCAGATACCAACTACGGCACCCCGACATCCAGGTCGTCTTGGTGAGCCGGCGTTGCAGGCCCTCGTTGTGGCGACGCTGGACCTCTTCGCGCACATCGAGGTAACGCAGGTCCTCGTCGAGGATGGTGGTGATCCCGCGCACCGCGTAGTCCAGCTGGCCCTCGATGTAGACCAGCAGCGAGTTGTGGCCCGGTCCGGAGTTGGGGCCGGTCATGACGAACAGGTTCGGATAGCCGTGCACGTTGATGCTCTTGTAAGCCTGTGCGCCAGCGGCCCATTCGGCGGCCAGCGACCGGCCGCCCAGCCCGGTGACCGGGAAAGGCGGACCGGTCAGGTGCACGTCATAACCGGTGGCGAACACGATGCAATCAAGGTGATGCTCGATGCCGTCGCTGGTGCGAATGCCGGCCGGGCTCAACGTGGCGATCGGCCAGTCGATCAGCTTGCAGTTGTCGCGCTGCAGCGCGGGGTAGTACTCGCTGGACACCAACATGCGTTTGCACCCGGGCCGGAAGTCCGGCGTCAGCTGGCGTCGCAACCACGGGTCTTTCACCTGGGCGCGCAGGTGGGCGCGGCCGAGCCGGGCTACCAGCGACGTCAACGGGGTGTCCCACACCAGCGCCGTCGCGCTGGCCTCGTGGCCCCAGTACAGCGCTTGGCGCGCAAGCTGTTGGGTGGCAGGGAGTTTGGCGAACAAGGATTGCAGGGCCGGCGGGGTGGCGACGTCCAACCTCGGCAGCACCCAGCACGGCGTGCGCTGGAAAACCTTGACGAACCCGGCCTGCTTGACCAGCTCGGGGATGATCTGGATGGCGCTGGCGCCGGTACCGATGACCGCGACGCGCTTGCCGGTGAAGTCGTAGTCGTGGTCCCAGCGGGCGCTGTGGATCTTGTGTCCGCGGTAGCTGTCCAGGCCCCGGATGTCGGGGAAGCTGACGTCGGACAGCGGGCCGGAGGCCAACACGACGGTGCGAGCGCGAAACTTCTTCCGGTTCTTGGTGGTCGCGGTCCACACGCCGGCGTCCTCGTCGAAGGTGAGGTCCTTGACCTCGTGGCCGAACTTGATGCGGCTGCGGATGTCGAACCTGTTCGCCATGTCCTCGAGGTGCCGGTAGATCTCGGGCGCGGGGGAGTAGGTGCGTGACCAGGTCGGGTTCTTGACGAAGGAGTACGAGTACAGCAGCGACGGGACGTCGCAGCTGGCACCCGGATATGTTGTGTCGCGCCAGGTTCCGCCGACGCGGTCGGCGCGCTCCAGCATCACGATGTCGTCGACTCCGGCTTCGGCCAGGCGGATTGCCGCGCCCAGTCCGGTGAAGCCGGCCCCGATGATGAGCGCCGCGTGGGCGTGATTGTTCGCCATGGTCACGCCGCCGGCTCGTGGGTGACTTCTCGGACCCAAGTGGGCACCGACGGCAGCAGCGGCCGCGGGTACCGCTCGGAAAGCCACACCATCGAATTGGCCAGCAGGTGGTAGGGGTGGCGGGGATTCGTCACCACTCCGGCGTAGCGCCTCAGGAACCGGTAGGTCGGTACCCGCCTGGCGTGTTCGGCGCGGTCGCCCAGTTCTTTGAATCGCTTCACGGCCTTATAGAGCCGCTCGGGCTCCATGCCCATGGCGACGATCTCGTTGCGGATTCTGTTGATAAGCGGTGCGCCCATGACCGCGCCGATGATGAGGCCCGGGGTTGCGTTGTGGCCGATGAAGTCGATCAGCATTCGTCGGATCTTGGCATGACCGATCATGTCGAGAACTTCGAAATCGACAACCAGATGGCGTGATTCGTCATTGTTGATCTTCTCGAAGACACGATGGCACACCGGGTCGTGCACCTCGTCGAGGAGGAACTTCAACAGTGCGCCGTCCAGTGCGACTTCCAGCATCGGGATGACGGTGCCGAGCAGAGACAGCGGCATGTCGTCAGCCCAGCGGTCCAGCCAATCGATGGCCAGTCGGATGTTCACGTTCGGTTCGGGAACTTCGTCGTCCTCGAGCATGCCCCAGCGCTTCATCAGCGCCAGTTCGGCGTTGGCGTGGCGCTGCTCCTCGGCGTGGAAGTAGCGGTAGATCTCGGCGATGGTCGGTGTGGGTGCCTTCTTGGCCAGCGCCGCAAATCCTCTGGCGCCGATGTTCTCGATCCAGCACAAGTCGGCCATGAATGCCTTGAGCTGTGGCCGCTGCTCGTCGGTGATCGTGTCCGCACCGGGGGCGTCCCAGTCGATGTCGGCGAGGGCCCACTGTCGATCCTTGATCTTGGCGAGCATGGCTTCCATGTCGATGGCCACCGGTAGCTCCTTTCGTCGGGTGATCAGGGCAGATTGATGCGGGATAGCAGGCCGGCCGCGCGTGTATAGGTCTGCGGGGCAAGTCGTTTGATGTTCCAGCCGATCTTGGCGTCGTATTGCGGCATGCAGTACAACTCGCCGCGGTCGTGTGCGTCCAAGCAGGTGCGCGCGACCTTCTCCGCGGACAATCCGGTCCAGCGCATCAGTTTTCCGGCCAGCTCGCTGGATTGTTCGCTGATGCGGCCGGATTCGAGGATGTTGGTCTTGACGAAGGTCGGGCACAGCACGGTGACGCGCACCGGCGTGCCGGCCAGTTCGGCGGCGAGCGTCTCCGAGAGTGAGAGCACACCGGCCTTGCTGACGTTGTAGGCGGCCATGCCGGGCGCCGCACCGAACGCCGCCGCGGAGGCGACGTTGATGATGCCCCGCGGCGCGTGCGACGGCTCGGCCTCGCGCAGGATCGGGGTGAACACATGGCAGCCGTGGATCGGTCCCCACAGGTTGATGCCCAAGGTCCACAGCCAGTCGTCGAGCGGCGCCTCACCGACGGCGGCACCGCCCGCGCCGACACCGGCGTTGTTGATCACCAGGGTGGGTGGCGCCGCGAACCAGGCCTGCGACTGTTCGGCCAGCGCCCGCACGTCCTCGAATCGCGATACGTCGCAACGGATTGCCACCGCCTTGGCGCCGTGTTCGGTAATCGTGTCGGCCGTTTGCTGCGCGGCCGCCTCGTCGATGTCGCTGCACACCACCGCGCCACCACGCTTGCCCAGTTCGATGGCGAAGGCGGCGCCGATGCCGCTCCCGGCACCGGTCACCACCGCCGACGCGCCGCGGCTGGTTTTCGACCGGTTGAGCAGTTTGTCTACGGGGCCGAACATGGTCAGTGGACCTCCTCGGTGGCGGCGCGGGCATCCTGCAGGGCGTGAGCGATGAACCGCGCGACATAGGCCATGGCCTTGGCGGCCTCGGGTGTCATGCGCGGCAACGCCTGGAAGACGTGGACCTGGTGCGGCCAGATCTGCAGTTCGCATCGGCCGCCGGCGGCGCGGATGTCGGCGGCGAGTTGGCGCGCATCCTCTTGCAGCATCTCGGCGCCGCCGGCCTGGATCAGGGTGGGCGGAAGCGGGGCGCCGCCGGCGACGTCGAGCGTCAGCCGTTGGTGGGTGAGCTCCATGCCGCTGTGGTAGAGGCCGACCAGGCGGACCGCGCTCGCCGCCCGGGTGGCGGGATCGGGCCGAATCCGTTCGCGCGCCAGTGACAGCTCGAATGTGAGGTCGTACAGGGGAGAGAGCAGCACCATGGCGGCGGGGTGATCGACCTCTGGCTGCAGCAGTAAGTCCACCGAAAGGTGACCGCCCGCCGAATCACCGGCGATCACAATCTGTTTCGGCGGCACGCCGCAGGTGTTGACCAGCCAGTCCCAGCCCGCGCGGACGTCGTCGGCCGCGGTGGGGAAGCGATGCTTTGGGGCGAGTCGGTAATCGATGCTGAACACCGGCAAGCCGGTCAGGGCCGACAGCCAGGAGGTCAAGCGGCGGTGCGTCTTTGGCGAACACACGGCGTATCCGCTGCCGTGCACGTAGTAGATTGCGCCCGCGCTGATTGAGGAGCGCTCGGTTTCGCTGGTGGGTGTTCGCGGTCCGTAGACCCATTCGCCCTTGACGCGGCGGCCGTCGGGCAGTTTGACGTCGACCGATTCGACGCGGGTGCCCGCGAGCGACGGCCCGAACGTCCCCATGATCCTGGCGACGATCTGGCGCGATAACCACAGCCCCCATGCCCGTTCGGGCGGAATCACGCTGGTGATCGGCCGAAGGGTGTACGTACTTACCGCTGCCGCGCCGCGGGATCGCAACGACCCGCGAGCCGGAACGCCGTCCGTCATACAACGCAGTCAACACCAAATGGTGACATTGGTCAATGGCAGCTTTTCTCGGGTGTGGGCGCCGGCTGGCTACAACAAGTCTGGGCCCCGATAGGTTCTCGAATGAGTTGGCATCTTTGTCAACCAAAGAGATCGTTCGACGCCGACCCTCCGCTGGCGATCGGTGACGTCGTCACGCTGGCCGTCGAAGAGCTCGGCAGCCGAGTCCAGTCGCATCCTGTCCGGTGTGCCGTGTTCGAGCGACGACCTCAGCGCAACATCGAAGACGGGCAGCAGCGTGTGCGCATCACCACGCAGCGTCTCTGACAGCCGTAAGCGCCCATCGTGCGAAATCTGTTCTACTAGTGCATCTGTCACATGACTGACACTCCCGGACGCATCCGGCGACACGACTCAGGTCGGCCGTCGGCGTGACGTTCCGCAGGTCGGGGTCGTAGTCAAGTCCGTTGCCGGCGATGCAATCGGATGCGCCTCAGCGCAACGTTTCGATCGCTGTGTCGAGATCTCGCAACGCGCGCGCGGCGAGCTCGGCCATAGATTTCCGATTCCCGGGTTGCAGCCAGCATCCGAGCGCGTCCGCGAAGGCGAGTGCGCCGACATTGGCGGCCAACTTTGCGGTCGGTGGATTTACCCCTCGCGCGACAAGGGCATCGGCCATCGCCGCGGTCAGAGTGGCGGTTTTGAGCAAGTCCCGCTCTTTCAAATCAGGATTAGCTTCGATGACGGCCTGACGGGTGGCGAGGAATTCTCGGCGGTCGTCTGCGAAGCCGGCGGTGAACGCAAGCAGTGCTGCGCCGACTGCCTCCATGGGCCCGACCTCGGCGGGTGCTTGGGCGATAGCTTCGGCGAACATCTCGCGGTAGGTGTCCTGACCGCGGAACAGGATCTCGCGCTTGTCGGCGAAGTGACGAAAAAACGTTCGCTTGGTTAATCTCGCGCGCTCGGCGATGTCGGCGACGGTGACATTTTCATACCCTCGGTCAGCGAACAATTCCACCGCGGCCACTCCCAACCGCTCAGCGGCGTTGGGTTCCCAGCGACTCATGTCCGCATTCTAAAGTGCGCACCGCGCCCTTATGGCACCAAGTGACGTCACCGTGCTAGTGTGATGACACTAGGTGCCATGAGGTTGGCATTCTCGATAACCCGAATGAGCACCCAGCGTGTAGACGGGAACGCAATGAACGATCTTCGCGCAGCGCACGGCCAGTACGCGGTCGTCACCGGGGCGTCCACGGGCATCGCAGAGCAATTCGCACGGCGTCTCAGCGCCGCGGGCGTAAACGTGGTCCTCGTGGCCCGCCGCAAAGACCGTCTGGACAGTTTGCCGCCCAGCTTGCCCGCGGTCAACACGGTCGGATTGCTGTTCGGACGCGCTCTCGTCGAGACGACGCCGCAATGACCTGAAACGTAAAAACCATTCCGCTGCGGCACCTTTCGAAAGGATCCATCCCGTGCGCATTCCCGGTATGTCAGTCGATATCCCTATCGAGATGGTCGCGACCATGATCCGGCCCGAATTCGCCGACCCGGCGCCGGTGGAGGTCTTCCCGGGGGTGGCGAGCCATCTGGATCGCCCGTATGCCACCGTCATCGGATTCCGCGAACTCACCCTGGATCTGCACATCCCGCACCGACCGGTGCGAACACCCGTTCCCGTTATGGTCTACGCCCATCCGGGCGGGTTCTTCACCGGCATCAAGCAGATGGGGCCGTGGAGATTCCTGCTCGAGGCGGGGCTGGCCGTGGTGTCCGTCCAGTACCGGCTCAGCGGTGAGGCCGTCTTTCCCGCCGCCATTCACGACGTCGCCGCCGCTGTGCGCTGGGTGCGGGCCAATGCCGACCAGTACGGCTTGGATGCCGACCGGATGGTGGGCTTCGGTTCCAGCGCAGGTGCTTACCTCATCAGTGCGGTCGCACTCGCCGGCGACGACAGCGACCTCGTGGGCAGCATCGAACCGTACCCGGAGGTGTCCTGCGCATTGACCGCCGTCGTGGAGCACTACGGACCCACCGATTTCCTCAGACACGATGACGACGCACTTCCCGACGCCGTCGAACGGATGGACGGTCCAGACAGCACACTCGCGAGGTTTTTCGGGTTCGTGCCCGCCGACCGGCCCGAGGTGGTGGAGCGTGGGAATCTGTGCCGTCTGGCGCACCCGGGCGCGCCGCCGTTCCTGATCGTCCACGGCGACCAGGATCGTCGCGTCGGAATCGAGCAGGCGCGGCGTCTTCATCGAGCACTGTCAGCGGCGGGTGTTCGGGCAGACCTGGTGCAGATCGCCGGCGGCGACCACGGGTCGCCCCACTTCGACGCACCGCCCCTGCGCGAGACAACGCTGGCGTTCCTCGAATCCGTTCTCGCGCAACCCCTTCGCCGTTAACACTCGACAACGCAGATCGGAGATCTCACGTGCCCACACTGAGGCGAATTCAGTACCACCGATACGGCGGACCAGAGGTCATGCGGCTCGAAGACTTCGAGCCCAGGCCGCTGGGCCCCGACGACGTTCTCGTTCGGGTCCGCGCGGCCGCCGTCAACCCGATGGATATCGGACTACGCAACGGCAAAATGAAGATGGTGACCGGCCGTCGCTTCCCACGCGGACTGGGCCATGACTTCGCTGGCATCGTCGAGGCCGTCGGCAAGAACGTCACCCGCCTTCGCGTGGGTGACGAAGTCCTCGGTGCCGCATCGATCAAAGAGGCGGGCGCGTTCGCCGACGTGGTCGTGGCCGACCAAGTCAGCGTCGCGAAGAAACCCGCGGAACTGTCGTTCGAGGCGGCGGCGGCCCTTCCCATCGCCGCGGGGACCGCGTATCAAGCCCTTTTCAAGATAGCGAGGCTGCAGCCGGGCGAATCGGTGTTCGTGCATGCCTGCCTTGGCGCAGTCGGCCGCTCCGCCGTGCAACTCGCGTCCGCCAACGGGGCGACCGTGGCGGGCAGCTGTCGCTCCGGGTCGGAGGCCGAGGCGCGGGACCTCGGTGTCGATCCCATCGTGGACTTCGACTTCGACCCCACCGCGCTGCGCCGGCGATTCAACGTCGTCCTGGACAGCGCTGGCAAGTTGCCGAGCAAGAAGGCCCGCGCGATCCTGACCCCGAAGGGGCGAATCGTGAGCGTCATGCCTAGTCCGGCAAACATGGTCAGAAGCGCCCTGCCCGGCCCATTCCACGTCGTGATCGGCAAAGAAGACATCGCTGATCTCGAGGCGCTCACGCGCATCGCCGCCGAGGGCCATCTCCGGCTACCGATCGCCCAAGCGGTGCCACTGTCACAAGCGATCCCAGCGCTGACCGAACTGGAGAAAAACGGAACCGCGAAGCGAGGCAAGTTAATCGTCTTGCCGGGATGAGTCACCCGACTAGTGGAGAGTGTCCTTGAGTCACTTTGTGCTGCAACATGTGTCAGAGCCGGACTCGGTCAACTAAAGTTTTCCAAGCCGTTTGGCGAAGAATTCATCCAGTGCCAAGTCTTGCGCATCAGCGACAAAAGCACGGGCGACGGCTGATGCTCGGCCGGTGGAGTCAACGGCAACGGCGATGGGTGTCTTCACGGTTGGGTCGACGAGTTCTACTGCTCGCAGGTCCGCAGTCATCAGCGTTGTCCACAGCCAGGTGTGCGGGACGATGCACGCCCTGTCACCGTTGGCGGCTTGCGCGAGCAGCGTACTGACCGAGTCGGTCTCGACCTGGGGATGGACGGTGATCCCCAGCTTGGAAAACGTTGCATCGATGATCTGCCGTACCCGCATGTCGGGTGTGAGTAAGGCCAGCGGGAGCCGCGCCGCACGCGACCACTCCAACGTTGAGGTGCCTGCGGGCAGCATGTCGGCGGGAGAGATCAGGACGTAGTTTTCCTCGTACAGCGGCACCAGATCCAGTCCCCGACTGTCTTCGGGCACTACGGGCACAATCGCGGCGTCGAGTTTGAATTCGCGCAGCCGGCGGTAGAGTTCGGAAGTCGCAAGCTGGGATCGGATCTGCACCCTCGCTCTGGGGTGATTGGAACAGAACGCCGAGAGCACCAGTGACGACGTTGTCGATGCGGTCGGTATGGTGCCCAGCCGAAGCGTCCCGGCGATTCCAGATCGGATGGCGCGCATCTCGGCCTTTAGAGCGCCGTGCTCGGCGAGTATTCGTTTGGCCCACGTCAGCAGCCGCTCTCCTTCGGGAGTTAGACCCACAAAGCTATGGCCGCGGTCGATGAGTGTGACGTCGAGTTCGCGTTCGAGCTTGGAGATTCCAGCCGAGAGCGTGGGTTGCGAGACATGGCACTTTTTGGCCGCTTGACCGAAGTGCCGCTCCTGGGCGACCGCAACGAAATACTCAAGCTGTCGAAAGAGCATCGTTGCCTCCTTGCGGACTCAGTTGCTTCGATGTCTCCCGCCTTCGTGACGGCGGGGACGGGCCATGGGCTAAGTCTTGCATGTCTGACCGAATTCGAGGTCCTATTGCGGAGTCGCTTTGACGTACGAAATCGGCAAGAAAAAACGGATGTATTGTCCTGACTATTGCACACACGAGATCGATAGAAGGCGTCGATCGATTCGATAGAAAATGGTGAAATCCGTTGTAGCCATGGACGATCAGCCGAATTTCGTGTAGCAAGAAAAGCGCTGACAATGGGGTCTTCCCGGCATCGCCTGCATGGTCGAATTGGTTGCACGCCCGCGGTCACCTACGGCTGGATTGGCCCGGCATTAGCTGCGTATTCGCATCGTGCTTTGCGCGGGTTGGTGATTGAGAATCGTTGCGCACTGGTACTGAGGAGGTGATGATGACCGAGCTGCAGGCCCAAGCCCATGGGTTAGACGACAACCGCCAAGGCGCTAAGCAGCACCAGGAGAAGCTAACTCGGCCACCCAGAGCGGGAAGCGCAAATGTCGCACGCGGTGACGTAGGTTGCGACGTGCTCCTCGGCGCATTGCGTACCGAGCAAGCCAAACTTGCGCATCGTGTTCGCAGTGCCATTCAGTCTGAGGTTCCGTCATACCGTCTGGTCGTGCCGGAGGCCCTCGCCGCAGAGGTGGACCTCGAGCTGGGCCAGGTCTTGCGGTCCGCCGGCGGCGCTCGAGCGTCGTTGAGCGTTCGAGACTGTGTGAATCTTGCCGCGGTCGGGGAGGAACGCGCGCGCCAGGGCATACCCGTAGACGACTTACTCCGGGCGTGGCGGATCGGCATCGGGGTCGTGGTCGGTTATGCACGCGAAGTTGGGCAATGTCTGGGTGTCGACGACGCGCGGGTGCTCGAGTTTGTCCAATCAGCGTTGACGTGGTCAGACATGGCCATGGTGGAAACGACGCGCGCCCATCGGCGGGGCGAACTGGCTCGTGCCGCCGACGTGTGCCATGCGAACTTCGTTCGAGGCGCGCTGTTAGGAACGATCCCACGGGCCGAACTGAGAATTCAGGCGGAGATGTATGGGCTTGACCCGGCCGGGGAGTACATCGCCGTGCGCGCCCGGCTTGGTGAGGACGTGGCTCAGTGTCAAGTGGAACAAGCACTGGGGCTTCATGATTCGACGCGCGGTCGGTGTGGTCTGTGCGCACTGGTGGATGACGACGCTGCAGGCTTTTTGAATCAGGCACCCCCGAAAGACGTTGATGGCGTCGTTGGGTTTGGGCCGCCGAGGTCGCTGGAACGTCTCGCCGAATCGTATCGCTCGGCCGCGCGCGCCTTGGTGACGGCCGAGGCGTGTGGATTTCGGGGCTCTTACGACATTGCCTCCTTGGGCCTGCGTCCAGCCGTTGCGCTGGATGCCGAGGTCGGCGAACTGCTTCGACGACGTTATTTGGAGCCGCTTGCTGCGGCGAGCTCCGCCGGCGAACTCATTGCCACGCTCCGTGCCTACTTGGCGTGCGGGATGCATGTGGAGCGCACGGCAACAAAGTTGTTCGTCCACCAGAACACCGTGCGTTATCGGATCGGTCGATTTGAGGAACTGACCCGAAAGAGTCTCGGCGACACCGAAGTTCTGTTGGAAGTGTGGTGGGCCCTGGAGCTTTCGGCAATGCATTTGTAGCCGGTGCCAAAGTAGCTGACGGCATGTTGGACGCGGCTCCGTAGACAGCGAATCGCGGCTGGCCGACAGTTAACCGCAGGAACAGGTTGGGTGACGAAAGGTGGGCGCGGACAACACTGCGTTCCCGTGTGGCGCGACAAAACCTTTCAGGCGATGGCACGGATGTCTTGTAGAAGTTGGGAATTCATTCGCAGCGGCAGGAGGCGAAGAGTTGACTAACGCACGACAAATGGTGTGTCACGGCCTGCTGCTTGACGCACTGAACGATGCCCTGGACCTCAATGGCGTCGATTGGCATGTCAAACGGCAGAATCCGTCGGCGACACCGGCGGAAGTGCAAAGCGAAACCCTCGACGTGATCCGTTACCTGGTGAGCGAGGGCCTGTTTCGGCTGGGCGGCGAGGTCGCGCTCGGCGAGCATCTCGGAGGCGTAGAGACCGAAGGCGAGCGGTTTGTTGCCTGGGATCAACCAGTGGACCGCATGGTGCACAAGATCTCTCACGTTTATGTGAAACACTATGACGATCCCGAGAAGTGGATGTACGCCGCGTTCATGGAGCTGACAGACAAGGGCGAGCGGCTCGCGCGCTCGCTGGAACAGAAAGACATCGATTCCTACCGGCGGAACGAGTAGCCACGGTTTCCGCGTGTAGGTGGCTTGGACTGGCCACCAAAGCCGAGCCTGACAATCTCGGAATTGGCTCCATAGACATCCAAACGCCTTGAACCGAAACTGGTTTGAGGAACCGGACGCAGCATCCGTCGCAGGCCGGGACGGCGGTCAGTGAACCCGGCTTCTGCTCATAGCGGCGCTCAGGAGGACTCTATGGCCAAGTGCGTGATGGTGCTGTACCCGGACCCGCTCGATGGGTATCCGCCAAAGTATGCCCGTGACAGCATCCCGGTGATCAAGAGTTATCCCGACGACAGCTCGTTGCCGACCCCCTCGAAGATCGACTTCACTCCTGGCGAGATGCTCGGCTGCGTTTCCGGGGCGCTGGGTTTGCGGAAATTCTTTGACGACGACGGGCACGAGCTGGTGGTGACGTCCGATAAAGATGGACCACATTCGGAATTCGAACGCCATCTTCCCGACGCCGATATTGTCATATCCCAGCCTTTCTGGCCGGCGTACATCACCAAGGAGCGTTTCGCCAAGGCACCCAGGCTGAAGCTCGCGTTGACTGCCGGAATCGGTTCGGACCACGTGGATCTCGACGAGGCCCGCGCCCGGGGGGTCACCGTGGCCGAAGAAACATACAGCAACAGCATCAGCGTCGCCGAGCACACGGTGATGCAAATCCTCGCGTTGGTGCGCAATTTCATTCCCTCGCATCGCTGGGCGGCCACCGGCGGGTGGAACATCGCCGACTGCGTGTCGCGTGCCTACGACGTTGAAGGGATGGATGTCGGAGTGATCGCCGCCGGACGAATTGGACGCGCGGTACTGGAACGGATGAAGCCGTTCGGGGTTCAGCTTCATTACTTCGACGTCCATCGCTTGCCACCGGAGCTGGAACATGAGCTCAACGTCACCTATCACCCTGACGTAGAATCACTGGCCACCTCAGTCGATGTGGTATCGATTCACTCGCCGCTGATCTCCCAAACCCACCATATGTTCAACGAGAAGCTGCTGAACAAAATGCGACGCGGCTCCTACATCGTCAACACTGCACGTGCGGAGGAAACCGATCAGAAAGCGATCGTAGCCGCGCTCGATAATGGCCAGCTCGCCGGATACGCCGGTGACGTATGGTACCCGCAACCGCCACCACCGAACCACCTGTGGCGGATGATGCCGAACAATGCGATGACGCCGCATGTTTCGGGAACCACTCTCTCCGCCCAGGCTCGATACGCCGCCGGCACACGAGAGATCCTCGAACACTGGTTCGCCGGCGCGCCCATCCGCTCCGAGTACCTGATCGTTGAGGGCGGAAAATTCGCCGGCACCGGGGCCGCATCCTACGAACAGTAGGCATCCGCCGACCCCTCGGCGGAGAATCACGTTGGCAGCTGGGCCGCCGAAACCGCCTGGACTCACACTCTTTCACATCGACTGGGCGAACCGCCCATGAATCCAATCCATCGATCACAAGGGGATAGCGAGATGACTGAGAACTTCACCACGACCGTCGCCGGGCTGCCGGTTCCCAGCGATGAGCTATCGCTGACGCTGGGGCCTGACGGCCCAGTGTTGATGCAGGACTTCTATCTCATCGAGGCGTTGGCCGATTTCAACCGGGAGAGGGTTGCCGAACGGCAGCCGCACGCCAAGGGCACGGGGGCATTCGGCCGTTTCGAAGTGACCAATGATGTCAGCGCCTACACGCGGGCGGCGGTCTTTCAGCCGGGCACTACCACCGAGGCGTTTGCCCGGCTGGCAGGCAACGCCAGTGAGCGCGGCGCCGCGGACACGCTGCGTGACACTCGCGGATTCTCCGTCAAGTTCTACACGACCGAAGGCAACTACGACATCGTCGGCAACAACGTGCCGATGTTCTTCATCCGTGACGCGATCAAGTTTCCCAACCTGATCCGTGCGTCGAAGCGCCGCGCAGACAACGACTGCCACGATCACAACATGCAGTGGGACTTCTGGACGCTGTCCCCGGAGTCGGCGCATCTGGTGACGTTGGTGATGGGGGATCGCGGCATTCCGAAATCGTTTCGACACATGAACGGCTATGGCTTGCACGCCTTCAGCTGGATCAACTCCGCCGGGGAGATCTTCTGGGTGAAGTATCACTTCAAGTCCAATCAGGGCGTGGAGTGTTTGACCCAGGAGGAAGCCGACCGCCTCGCCGGCACTGACCCGGATTGCAACATGCGTGACCTTCATGAGGCCATCGCGCGAGGGGAGTATCCCAGCTGGTCATTGAAGGTTCAGATCATGCCGTTCGAAGAAGCCAAAACGTATCGCCTCAATCCCTTTGATGTGACCAAGGTGTGGCCACATGGCGATTACCCGTTGGTCGATGTGGGCACGTTGACGTTGGACCGCAACATCACCGATCACCACACTGAGGTCGAGCAGGCCACGTTCACGCCCGCCAGCCTGGTGCCAGGTACCGGGCTGAGCCCGGATCGGCTGTTGCTCGGACGCAGTTTCGCCTACGCCGACGCGCATCGCCACCGCGTCGGGGTCAACCACGATCAGATCCCGGTCAACGCCCCCAAAGTCGCAGTGAACAGTTACGCCAAAGATGGGGCAATGCGGTTCTACAACCGCGCCGATCCAGTATATGTGCCCAACTCCGTGGGCGGCCCGCGCGCCGATCCTGGTCGGGCCGCAGAGGTGCGCTGGGCCGCCGATGGGCAGATGGTGCGTGCCGCACAGACGTTGCGACCCGATGACGACGATTGGAGCCAAGCTCGCTCCTTGATCCGCGACGTGATGGATGATGCGCAGCGAGAACGTCTGGTGCACAACGTTGTTCTGCATGTCTGCGATGGAGTCAAAGACCCGGTGCTATCGCGGGTGTTCGAGTATTGGCGCAACATCGACCCAGAGATCGGTGAACGGATCGAACGCGGTGTCCGTTCCGCCCTGAGCGGGTAGAGCGAATGGGCCGGATCAACATCAACGTCAATCGGGTCGATAGAATCGGTGAATCACTCAGCGTCAAAATGGATCGCATGGCGCTCGCGCGCTCGGCGACGTGCTTGTTATCCCCCCCAATATGGCGCACGCAATCGCCGAGAAATTTTGGAAACGGCTCTGTAGACCTTGATCTGCCGTGCGCACACACTGGTAACTGCAGGAAGGACCGCCGTGCCGCTGTGTCGCTGGACGATGAAAAGTACTGCAGCACTGCTGAACACGCGAACAACGCTTCAAGGGAGGAAACTCATGTTAGAGGAGCAACTCAGCGACGAGCACGGAGCTCACTATGATTTCGTCGTCGTAGGGGGCGGCACGGCTGGTTGCGTCGTCGCCGGCCGGCTCGCTGAAAACCCCAATGTCAGTGTTCTGATCGTTGAGGCAGGCGTGGACAATCCCTGGGACGTCGACATGGTCACCACTCCGTCGCGGGCCATGGAGATCCGCGGCACCGAATCGGACTGGAATTACAAGGCCACGTTCGTCAAGCGGCCCGTATGGGAGCGCACCGACAGGCAATGCACCCGCGGCAGAGCCCTTGGCGGAAGCTCGGCGGGAAACTACTTCAGCTGGATTCCCGGGTGTAAGCCAACGTTTGACCGCTGGGCGGAATATGGTGGCCAGGAATGGAGCTGGGAGCCGCTGGTGCCGTACCTGCGCAAGAGCGCCACCTACCATGGTGATCCCAAGGATGGGAAGCGTTACCCGGCCGAGCTCGAAAAGATCGGCGCCGGTGGGCCGCTGCCCATTTCGCACGCCGATATCCCGGAGTTGCAGAACTTCCGTGATGCCCTCATCCAGGCCTGGACCTCGAGGGGTTTGCCTGTTACCGAGAACATCTACGACGGCGAGATGAATGGGCTCACCCATTCGATCAACAGCATCTACAACGGGCAGCGCTCCGGTGCCTACCTGTTCGTTAAGGACAAACCCAACATCACGATTTTGGGACACACCCGATCCAAGCGTCTGATCATTGACTACGCGGATCGCACCGCAAGGGGAGTGACGGTTGTCGACTCGTTGGGCAACGAGCGCAACTTCTATGCCAACCGGGAAGTCATCCTTTCCCAGGGCGTCTTCGAGAGCCCGAAGCTGCTGATGCTCAGCGGGATCGGCCCGGGCCGCGAGTTGGCCAAGCACGGGATCCCCGTCATTGTCGACTCCCGCCACGTCGGGCAGCACCTGCTCGATCACCCCGGCGTGCCCTTCGTGCTGCGGGTCAAGGACGGCTTCGGCATGGACGAAACCCTGATTCGGCACGGGGCCAACTACAAGGACGCCGTGGCCGCTTACCAGAAAGACCACTCCGGCCCCATCGGCTCAGGCCTGTTGGAGATGATCGGCTTTCCCCGAATCGACGAATACCTCGAAAAGGACCCCGTCTACCGCGAGGCCAAAGCCGCCAACGGCGGGGTGGATCCCTTCTCGCCCGAGGGCCAGCCGCACTTCGAACTCGACTTTGTTCCCATGTTCGGCAGCGCATTCCAGTGGCAGTACCCGACCCCGGACGAAGGTGACCACCTCACGGTGATGGTTGACCTGGTCCGTCCGGTGTCCGACGGCGGTGAGGTGACGCTCAGCAGCGCCGACCCGCTCGTACAGCCCAATATCAACCTGAACTTCCTCGCCAACGAATTGGACATCATCGCGTTGCGTGAGGGCATCAGGTTCACCTATGACGTGCTCACCAAGGGCGACGGCTTCAAGGACCTCGTGGTCAGCCAGTACCCCTGGGATATGCCACTTCACTCGGACGAGCTGATGAGGACGTCGGTTCAGGACCGCGTCCAGACGTCGTTCCATCCGTGCGGTACCAACCGGTTATCCAAGAACATCGACCAGGGCGTGGTTGACCCGAAGCTCAAGGTCCACGGCGTCAACAAGCTACGCGTCATCGATGCCTCGGTCACGCCCGTCATCCCTGACTGCCGTATCCAGAACCACGTCTACATGATTGGGGAGAAGGGCGCCGACGCCATCAAGTCCGACCACAAGGATCTGTACAAGTAACACTGCGCCCTTCTTGTCCTGGGGTGTGACACATTGCCTTCCAACGCCCCTGGACGGAAGTTCCGCCCCAAAAAGAGGCCCTAATTTCGCCACGGATCCCAGGACCGAGACGTCGGTTACCCGCACGTCTTGCGTAGTCGGCCGGAAATCTAGAGAATCGCGTCGTGCAGCGCGTGGCGGTTGTAGGGTCCGGCGGAGCGGGTAAGACCACTTTCTCCCGGGAACTAGGACGTCGTACCGGTCTCCCTGTGATCCACCTGGATCACCATTACTGGCGTCCGCACTGGAGACCGACCCCCACCGATCAATGGCGAAAGACGGTGGCGGAGCTGGCAGCTGGAGATCGGTGGGTCATCGACGGTAACTACGGGAGCTCGCTCGACATACGCCTAGTGCGCGCCGATGTAGTGATCATTTTTGCATTCTCACGGTGGCGGTGCCTGCGTGGGGTGTTACGTAGATGGTGGACACACAGGGGTCGGGCGGTGCAAGCCGACGGCTGCCCTGAACGCCTCGATTGGCAGTTCCTTCGATGGGTATGGCGATACCCAATCGACGGCCGACCACTTCTTGATGCCGCCTTGGTTCAACATGCCAACACCATCCGCGTCATCGAGTTGACGTCACCCGCCGTCGCGCAATCTTTCTTGCGCGGTTTGCCCGCATAATTCGGTCTCAGGCGGTGCAGGAGCTTCTCCCGCCGCTTGCCGACAAACGGTACGGAGGGTGTTGCCCGTTCTCGTTGTAGCTGGGTCGATTTCGGTTCTGCGAGCCGGCTCCTGAAGGCCTCGCTCATGGACCGAACAGACATGCCGGTGCGCGTACTGGCGTCGCACCGGTTCGACGCGATCGCCGTGCGCGCACCATCGACCAAATCAATACCCGAATCTGGCGGCCCGGGGTTTGCTGCAGTCATCCAGGGCCGTTTACTGCAGTCGAAGGTGTGCTCGATTTCGGCGTCATGTGACGCAATGCCGTTGTTGCAGAACGCTGCGCGACCGACGGGCTGCCGATTGCGAGCCGCGCAGTCGGCCGAATCAGTCGAGTAGTCGACTACGCTAGGCGGCCTTTTCGGAACAGGGCAAAACTTGGCTATGCGACCGGTGTAACAGCACCGGGAGAGGGGTTCGCCATGTCAGTCAGTCTGGTTGCGTGCCGTCAATCCGCAGAAGGCACTGACTGCGGGTAGCGCGAGAAAGGACACTCGATTCGGTTGGGTGACAAAGGGCATTAGCGCCTGGCGGTCGAGCCTCTGAGCCCATGCGCACCACGGCGGATCGGCGCTGCGCAGACTCCCGCCCGGGGCGACCGCCTATACGACACACGCAGCACCAGAAACCACCGGAGGGATCAAGAAGTGGACACTGGACATCAACAAGCGCACCAGCGGGCAGTGCAGCGGTACCGGGAGATTAGTCAGAAGACGATGGCGCAACATCGTCAGATTAGTGAGTGGAACGACCAAATCAGCGGGCGAAACCGCCAGCTTAGTGAGCGAGAGCGCGACGCGCTCCAACGACAACAGAGCGCCGCGCACGGACAAGTCGCCCAACGAAGTGATGGCCAACCCAGAGCCGAGCACGTCGCTCGCCGGAATGCACGAACTGCATCGAGCCGTGTGCCCCGAGCGGGATGGTACGAGGACCCGTGGCGACGGGCTTTCGCGCGTTGGTGGAACGGCACCGAATGGACTGACGATACTCGCGGTTAAGCGGGACCGGCGCGCTACCAGGCCGCGATGACTCGCCTGCTATCAAGCCACACCATTCGCTTCCCTCGCCTAGGCCATCAGCGGTCCGCCGAAACCCGGAACGGCGCCCACCGGGATCAGTGCGAACGCAATGGCGAGGACAACGAACAGCCGCAGGGTTTTTGGCGTCGGCGCGCGTTCGATCTCCGGTCGACGCGCGGCGAAGAGGATGAACACGACCGCGACGTCGAACGCGATGATTGTCAGCCAGCGGGTCCAGTCGTAGCCGGTGAGGAAGACCGGGAGAACCAACACGAGGCCGGTGACAATCCAGGCCATCCGGCCCTGCAACGCCTCGGCGAACGCACGCAGCGGCACGCCGGACAGTTCGCTGAGCCCCCACAGTGTCGCCGCGACGGCAGCGGCGCCGAATATCAACGAGACGGTGAGGCCGAGTGCTCCGATATGACCGACGGTGCGAACGGCGTCCGAGATGCCGTTGTTGTAGTTCGGCGTCACGTTGCGACACACCCAGTCGTGATAGTCCGTCTGGCCGGCCCGCCCCTCGAGCACGAAACGCAGCAGCGTCTCGGGCGACGTGACCGTCGCGAAGGGATTGGGCATCAGGCGATGCGGCACGGCCGCACACAGTTGTGACGCGACGTCGTGGCGACCGAACGCCGCAACGACGGCCGTGGTGATGACCCCCGGTGCCACGGCCACCAGCGCGCCAAGGCGCCAAGCGGATTCCAGCGCACCGCCGAGGACGATGATCGCCAGCGCAGCCCCCAAAGCGAACTGCAGCCCTATCGCCTCATGCATCAGCGTCAGCACCGCGATCACGGCGCCGTAAGTCGCGCACCAACCCGCCGCCGCCGCACGAGAACGCGTGAACACCAACGCCGAGCTGAACAGCGCGAGGGCCGCCGCGCCAAACAGGTCGGGGCGGGCCGAGAACGCCGCGAACGCAACACCGAAGGGCAGCAACGGAATCACCATCGCAACCATCAGCCGGCGCTCAGATCGATAGCGGCCGAAGAGTACCACACCCACAACCACGGCCAGGCAGCACAGATAGACCGCGGTCGACAGCCAGCGCAGACCGAGCGTGGCCCCGAAGTAGTGGTTGGGGACCAAACGAACCACTTCACCGGCCAGCCCGCGGCGGACGAAACCGTGCGTGTAGTCGGCGGCGTAATACGACATCCAGTACACGTCGAGCGGTACGACCTTGATTGCGCACCACAGCACGAGTGCCGTCCACGCCGCGATCGCGATGCCGATACCCACCAGGCGGTTCCGGGCACGTGGATCCGCCCTGACACTCAGGTCCACCATCAGATCCGGCCCTCGTGCACGGTGGTGGCGGACAGCTGCAGGTCGGCCAGCGCGGCACACGCGAGCTCGCGCGTAGCTGGTGTGTAGCCGACGCCGCTGTGATACGCCACCACGGTGAGAAACCGGCTGCCGTTGACGGTGCCTGTGCCACAAAACAATTGGCCCTGCGCCTGCTTGATGCGGGCCTCGGTGAAGCCCTGCTCGGCGAGCCGCATGGAGACCTCGTTCGCATCCGCGCCATCGATGCGGCTGACGGCACTGTCAAGGCTCCCGAGGTTGGAACACCCCACCGGAAGCTGGCCGGACGACATGGCGATGCCTTCGGCGCGGCGCACCAGCCAGCGTGGCGTGAACGGAATGAGCGGCAGTCCGGCGAGCATTTCGTTGGGCTCGTCCTCCAGAGCTGTCAGCGCTCTCTTGATCTTGGCGCGCACGTCGCTCAGGTCGCCGGCCACCGCGGCGCCGTCGACGGTCAGCGTGATCGAGGTCAGCGCGTTGGCGCGGTCGTCGTCGGGGGTGCGGTCGCTGACCGGAAGCACCACGGTCACGGAGAACCCATCGGGCAGCACTCTGCCCATCCGGTGGGCCAGGCGAGCGCCGAACGCGACGAAAAGGGCGTTGCCGCTTCCGTTGAGGGCGCGCGCTCGCGCCTCCCACGCCGCGGCGTCGGTTTGCAGCGTCACCGACGGCGAGGTGTTCGGGTGGTGGTCGATCGGTCCGGAGGACGGCCGCGCCTGCGGCTGACCCCGCTGATCGGACGAGACTCGGAGCACAATGAGTAGGCTCGCGATGAGCGCGCGGATCGCCGCCGGCAGTGCAGCGATGGCATCAGCCAGATCCTCGAACACCGCGCGCCCCCGCCCGCGTGAATTCGGCCGTGCATAGCCAAGATTGCGCTGTTCTCCCTTGACGGCTTCGGTGACGGCCAATAGCAGCCCGAGCCCGTCGACCACGCAGTGCGACGCCACCAGGGTGACCGCCGCACCGCCGTCGTCCAACGGCAGCGCGCCGAGATGAAACGTCGGGCCGTGCTCGGGATCGACGGCCACCCGGGCGCGCCGTTCGAGCCACGCGCCAACCTCACTCCGCGGCTGACGTGGTTCCCACGCGATGTCGGGCGAGCGGCCGTCCAGCACCCAGCGATGCCGCCCGAACGGCAGGGGCGAACGCTCGATCCGGCGCCCGAGCAGGCCGGCACGGAGATTCTCGTTGAACGCCCGCAATTCGTCGATGTTCACGTCGCGGTCGTAGATCCACGTGGTCTGCACGGTGCTGCCCTGACCGGTGGCGCGCAGCCGCAGGAAGGCGGCCTGGTCCAGCAGGGCCAGCCTCGCCACTAGCACCCCGCCTCGGCCGCAGCGCGATACCCGCGCACCGCCACCGGCGCGAACACCGCGACCAGGACGCCGCCCCACAGGCCCGCCTGACACAGTGGCGACAGCACCGGACCGCCCTCCGCGAGCGCGCGCATTGCCTCGATCGTCGGGGAGATGGGCGAAAATCGCACCACCGGTTGCAACCAACTCGGAAAGACCTCGGCGGGGGCAACGCCGGTGTTCAGGAACAGCAGTACCACGCACCCCGCGCCCAGCCAGGTCACCATTGCCTTGCCGTCCGCGCGGGCGGCGATGGCGATGACCAATGTCGCCATCCCGGCCGAAATCGCCACGGGCATAAGGACGAAAGCAAGCATCGCGATCCAGCCGTAGTTGAATCGCAGACCCAACGCGATTCCGAAGGCGGTGAGCACAAGGGCGGACGCGATAGTTCGCGCGGCCTCGGCGACCAGTCGCCCCGCCACGGTGCTGGCCCGATGAACCGGCTGCACCCACAGCCTGGTCAGCACACCGGCCTCGCGCTCGGACGGCAAAGCCAGACCGGCGCCGAGGGTTCCGAACACCGCGCCGACCACCGCGCACATCGGGACCAGCCCGTACAGGCTGTCGTGCCCGGTGGCGGCCAGGACGGACTTGCCGACCAGCAGTTTGTAGATGATGAGCAGAAAGGTCGGAAACAACAGCGCCTGCACCGCGACAATCGGGTCGCGGCGCCAGCGGCGCAGCAGCCGTCCCGCCTCCGAACCGCTGTGACTGACGAAAGCGGTCAGCGATGTCGCGCACGGAATCTCGTGCCGTGCAACGACATTAACAGCCTGCTGGGCCTGACCTGTGGACGCATCGCGAGCCGGCAACTCGTCTTGACCTGCCCTGCGAACGATCAGCGGCGCGGCCGAACTTCCCGCGCTGACGCGTCGCTGCATCCGCACCGCGAGAACGCCGAAAAGCGCGAGCAAGCCGAGGCACCATGTCAATGTCACCGTCAGATCCCTGCCGGTGACATGACCGCTGGCCAGACCCCGCAGCGTCTCGGTGACCCGAGATACCGGTTGGTTGCGAATGAACGGTCCAAGCCATGCCGGAAACGATTCCGCCGGAGCGATACCGGTGGACAGCAACACCAGGACCAATTGGGGGAGAAGCAGTAACTGGCTCGAGGATTCGACGGAGCCGACCCGCGAGCCCAGGGCATCAGCACCGAGACAGACCGCCATCGCGAACGCCACGACGATGCTCACGAACAGAACCGTGTCACCTGCGCCGCCGTCCATCCGGAAGTCGAACAACCATCCGACCGCGATGGCCGCGACCAACGCGATGATTGCGCGTGTCAGGCAATAAAGCATCCGCGCGCCCAGCGGCACCGTCGCGGAAACCGGCAGGGTGCGAAGGCGGGAACCGAAGCCGGACAACCGGTCTCGTGCGGCACGGTCGGCCGTGGTCATGGCTCCGAACAGCATCGCCTGCACGATGACAACCGGGACGACGTACTGCGGATAGCTCATCGGACCGGTGTGGATGAGGCCGCCCAGTACCAAAGTGAAACCCAGGAAACAGCCCACCGGTGCGAGCGCCGCGAAAAGCAGGTCAGCGTCGCGCCGAGAGGCCGACACCGTCCGGAAGGTGAGCGCCACCAGGGCACTCATACCGAGACCTCCGGCGGCGCCACGACGGCAACCACATCACGCATCGATACGCAGTGCGGCATCGCATACCCGGGTGAACTCGGCACGCATCGTTTCGACGTAGCGCAGGACGGACCTGCGGGCGACGTCGGTGCCCGGGTAGGCGACCACCAGCTGGGTCTTGTCGTGCATGCGATTGACCCACATGCACACCGTCTCGGACAGCCGGTTGTCGCCCCAGACGCCGGCGCGCAGGCCGTCGAAGTAATCGCCGAACGGCAACTTGCGGATGTCGATGTAGGACAGCATCGGGACCGGACGGTCCGGGACCTCGATGGGGTGCGCGGACGCGTCGGTCGATTCGAGCAGGTGGTAGTACGGCACGGCGCCCAGGGCGGTGTTGCCGTCGAAGGATGCCTGGGCCGCGCTCACCACCTCATCGAATGACGCACCGGCGGTGGGAATGGCCAACGGGACGAAACTGGCCAGCCAACCGACCGCGGTGGCGTACGTGGGCTCGCGCCGGTTGTCGAATGGCGTGAGCCCGAAATACGTTGCGGCGCCGGTCAACCGGTGTTCGGTTAGCGCGGCACAAGCGAACACGCCCCCGCTGAAACGCGCGCCCGCCGCACGGCACACCGCTTCGAACCGTCGGCCCTGGTCGTCATCGATCAGGTCGAATACGTCGATGGCTCCCGGTGTGTCCGCATTCGACTCACCCAGTTCCAGAGGGAATTTCGGGAGGGCCCCCTTATTCGCCGCGAGAAAAGCCCGCCACGACTGGATTTCGGGCGATTCCTCGTTCAGGCCCCTGGTGTACGCGTGCTGATTCGCGCTGTACTCGCGATGGCTCGGGGCGGGCGGCAACGGGTTTTCCGCCCGCTGCAGCGCGGCGAAGTACATCGTCTGGATATCGAGAAAGATCACCCCCGCCGACATGCCATCTGCGCGTAAGTGGTCGACGGCGATATAGATGGTGAACCGGTCTTGGGCCTGAATGATGCCGAAGGTAAAGCAGTCCCATTGCAGGGGGTCCGGCGTATCGAGAAGGAGCTTGCGGATCTGGTTCGGCGCCATCCGCCCGAGATCCGTTGGCGCCAAGGTGATGGCCTGTGGGTCGGGGATGACATAGCGAAGGATCTCGTCATTATCCCCGAAGGTAAAGCGGTCGTGGTAGGTGTCGTGTCGCCGCAGGTGACTGTTCACGGCTTGGGTCATCGCATCGATATCGCAGATGCCGCTGATTTCCCAGGCCCCGATGCACAACCGGGGGATATCACGGCCGCGGCTCACTTGGCGTCGGTAATAGCGGAGATGCTGTGCCTGCTGATAGCTCACCGGGGCGGAGTGGTGCTGCGCTTCGGCGGCGCGCCGATAGGTGGCGGCCGTGGGGTACCAGGACACGACGGTGCCCTCGGCCGTCCAGTCCTCAACCGTGCCCAAGAACATGCGCTACCTTTCGTCCGTCAGCTGCGACGCCGGTTTGGATGACCTTAACGGCACCGCGCATGAATTGCTGAGTAAGTCGGTCGCCGAAGCGGTCCAGTTCCGCAGGCCCAGCAAGTCGCTTACGTCGCGCCGCGTCGAACAATGCATGCCAGTGATTGAGGTGGTTGGCGTTTGAGTTGATGGTCGATGTGTTGGCAAGCAGCGCAAATAAATGACTCGCCAGCGATCCCGCGGCGCAATCATGAAATTCCCCTTTCGGCCCGGAGCTATCGCACGGAAAGTTCTGTCAACCAAAAGCGTGCTCGTGTGAGGGAGTGGACAACGCAGGGTCATTCAATTCGCGCTTTGTTAACACGGAACTACCAGTCGAACAAGCATTTATCTCGACGAGATGACCCAACCTGTCGATTCCCACCCACGGAGCAGGCGCTATGTCGGGAAGACCTCGCCAGGCGCTGGTAGGCCTGCCCGAACTGCGCCTCGGTTACCATATCGTGATGTATGGCCGTATTGGAATAGTGTCAGCGGAAGATTCCTCGTTCCGAGGATCGGGGCAAACAACCGATCGATTCCCAAAAGGGCCGCGGCACTGGGCCCTACGGCCCTGCTAATGCCAGCACGGGAGCACGAGGTCGGTCTCGGACTGCGCACTGACAGCAAACTGTGATCCGACTGAGCCGCCACGGTGAACCTAGTCGCGTGGGTGCCGCGTGGGTGCAGCGTGCGTAACCGCTAGCTCGAATTCCGCGCGCCGTGGAAATCTTTGTGCGCCAGATGGATATGCGGCGAAGGCGGCTATTCGGCGCGCGGTTCTGTCCATGGTGAGCCGAGACTGCCTCGCTACCCCGCCGGATGCAGCGCCTGGCCCTCGATCTCGAGTTGCCCGAGGCGGCGTTACTCGCGGGTCGCATACCCCGATGGGGGCCGCGCGCAGACAAAGCGCCCTCCGATGATCGATGATGGTCGGGACAACCCGTCGTTTCTCGTCACCGTGAATTTTTAGTGAACGGAAGTTGACGATGCCCGATGAGCTCCGCGGCACGGCCAGACTGTTCGATGCGTTGACCACCAAAGGCACCGCCTTCACCGAATCCGAACGCCAGCGGTTGGGCCTCTTGGGTCTGTTGCCGACAACCGTCAAGACCCTCGAGCAGCAGGCCGAGCACTGCTGGCACGAGTTCTCCACTCGGCGCGACGATCTCGACAAACACATCTATCTGCGGGCGTTGCAGGACCGCAACGAAACCCTGTTCTACCGGGTGTTGCGTGATCACATACCCGAGGCGCTGCCGATCGTCTACACGCCCACCGTGGGTGAGGCCTGCGAGCGTTTCAGTGAGATCTACCGGCGGCCGCGAGGATTGTTCGTCTCCTACGCCGAGGGTGATTGTCTGGACGACGTGCTGGACAACCGGCCGCAGCGCGACGTCGATGTGATCGTGGTGACCGATGGCCAGCGCATCCTCGGCCTGGGCGATCAGGGCATCGGCGGGATGGGGATCCCGATCGGAAAGCTCTCGCTCTACACCCTGATCGGCGGGATCGATCCCGCGCGCACACTTCCGATCGTGCTCGACGTGGGTACCGACAACAGCGAGCTTCTCGACGATCCCCAATACCTGGGCTGGCGGCACCGGCGCATCGACGACGACGATTACTACGCTTTCATCGACAAGTTCGTCACCGCGGTGCGCAAGCATCTGCCCAATGTGTTGCTGCAGTGGGAGGACTTCGCCACGACGCATGCGCTGCCGATCCTGGCCCGCTACCGCGACAAGCTCCTCACCTTCAACGACGACATTCAAGGGACGGCCGCCGTCACCGTGGGAGCGCTGCACGGCGCCGCCAAAGTCGCCGGCCGCCCGCTCTCGCAGCAACAGGTCGTCATGCTCGGCGCCGGCTCGGCCGGTATCGGCGTGCTCGACATGATTCGCCGGCAGATGATGACCGAAGGGTTGTCCGAACATGACGCCTCGCAACGCATTTGGGTTGTCGACGTGGTTGGCCTGCTTACCGATGATCGCACCGACCTGTCCGACGCGCAGCGCGGATTCGCCCAGCCGGCCGGCCGCGTCGCCGAATGGGGTCTTTCGGGGCCCGCCCAGCTCGGCGACGTCGTCCATCATGTCGACGCGGGTGTGCTGCTCGGCCTGTCGACCGCGGCGGGTGCCTTCACCGAGAGCATCGTGCGCGAGCTGGCCGGCAAGACCGAGCGGCCGATTATCTTCCCGCTCTCCAACCCGACGAGCCGCGCCGAGGCGCACCCCGCGGAACTGGATCACTGGACCGACGGGCGCGCCCTGATCGCCACCGGCTCACCGTTCGCGCTGCTACACCGTAACGGCGTGGAACACGCGATAGCGCAATGCAATAACGTCTATATCTTCCCCGCGATGGGACTGGCCGTGACCGCGGCTCAGGCGACGCGGGTCACCGACGAGATGATGCGCGTCGCCGCCGAGACCTTGGGTGAGGCGTCGCCGGCCCTCGCCGACCCCGACCAGCCGCTGCTGCCCGCATGGTCGGACGTGCCCGACATCGCGGTGCGAATCGCGCACGCCGTCGCCGTGCAGGCGGTCGCGGACGGCGTCGCCCCCACGCGCAGCGACGCCGAACTCACCGAGCGCATCAGGCAGGTGCGTTGGGTCCCGGAATACCCCGCCTCGGGGGAGACCACCGCCTGACAGACGTCCATGGGCTCGCATGTTGGGCTATCACTTCGACTGTCGAAGCGACATACCGCCGGTTACGGGTACCGGGCCGGGTGTGAATATGTTCACTTTCCGCTTTATGCACCAGTCCTGGACGTGGGCAATGACTTTGGAGGCACATGGAAATACCAGCGCAGCTGCGCAATCGGCAAACCGTGGCGCCGAACATCGGTCCCGGCGCCGATGTTGCGCGCAGGATTGAGAATTGAGAGCGCGTGGTACCAAAGGGAGCGTGAGCGGGGGTCAGATGACCATGCCCGCACGATCCAGAGGAACTCAATGCACTTCGCGGTATTGCCGCCGGAGGTCAATTCCGGCCGCATGTACGCAGGCCCCGGCGCGGGGTCGCTGCTGGCCGCAGCGACGGCGTGGGACGAGCTCGCCAATGAGCTGCACACCACGGCGGCCAACATCGAGTCGGTGATCTCGGGGCTTACCAGTGAGGCCTGGCAGGGGCCGTCCGCGGCAGCGACGGCGGTTGCGGCCGCACCGCAGGTGGCCTGGCTCAACGCCACCGCTGAGCAGGCCACGCAGGCCGGCGCTCAGGCCAAAGCCGCTGCGACAGCTTATGAGTCGGCGTACGCGGCGACGGTGCATCCGTCGGTCATCGCGGCCAACCGTTCCCAGTTGTCCTCACTGGTCGCCACGAATCTGCTGGGCCAGAACACGCCGGCGATTGCGGCCACCGAGGTCGCCTACGGCGAAATGTGGGCCCAGGACGTCGCCGCAATGTATGGCTATGCTGGCGCGTCGCAGGCGGCATCGCAGGTGACACCGTTCACGCCGCCCGAGCAGACGACCAATCAGGGCGGGCTGGCCGCGCAGGCGGCCGCGACGACGCGGGCTGCCGGTACCTCGGCCGGACGCGTGCAGGCGGCGTTGTCGGGCAATGCGATGTCCACGGTGCCAAATGCGTTGCAAAGCCTCGCAACGTCGTCGACGGCGTCCTCGGGACTGAGCGACTTCTCCAGCTTCTTGAACCCCTACAACTTGGTGTCGCTCGGCTCTGCATTTCTGGGCAACGGCACCGGGCTGATCGGCGTATCGGGCGCCGCGGGCTTCATTTCCGACACCGAACACAAGATCGTGGACCCGGGCACGAAGCCGAAGGTCGTGCCGGAAAAGCCGGGAAAACCGGCAGTTTCGCGCTCGTCCGGAAAGGCGGCGACGGTGTCCGCGGGAATGGGGCGTGCGAACTCGTTGGGCGGCATGTCGGTGCCGCAGGGCTGGTCGACGGCGGCACCGGAAGTGCGCCTCACCGCGCTCGAGTCGCCCGCCGCCGGCGCCGCTGCGGCGACTCGCGCGGGTTCTGGGCTGTTCAGCGGCCAGATGCCGCTGTTCGGTGGTGCGCCATTGATGGCGATGCCCGGCCGCGGCACAGCCGATCCCCGGGGTCGCCAACCGGCCGCAACGAGCGACGCGCCCGGACGCCCGCTCCCCACGGGGGCGGCTATGCAAGAGCGTAGACAGTCACCGCGCAGCGCGCCGACCGGAACCGCAGCCGAGTTGCGCGAAATCACTGACGTGCTAGGTAAACTCGCCGAACTGCGAGCCTCCGGCGCGCTGACCGACACCGAATTCGCCGAACAAAAGCAACGGCTGCTCGGTACCGGTTAACCACCGTCACGGTGGCATGGTGGTCGCCTCAATCAAACCTGACCGAGGCGACCACCATGGGTGTCGTTGCTCATCCACTGTTTGGAGCGCACTCGTAGTGCACCACGGTGGAGACTGGGTCGAAGTCCTTCCTTACCCAGACCGTGCGGCCCCGGGTCAGAACCGCGGTGGCGGTGGCCCCCCAAAGGGTCCCGGACCTGGTGGCGGGCCGCCGAATGGTCCCGGACCTGGTGGCGGGCCGCCGAATGGTCCCGGACCTGGTGGCGGGCCGCCGAATGGTCCCGGACCTGGGTGTGGCGGTCCGAAGGGGCCAGGTCCGGGCGGTGGTGGGGGATCTGCACTTGCCGCCGCGGCGCCGAAGGCCGCCACGGTTAGACCCAGGGCACCCGCAATCACCGCGCCGGCGATCGCCCGCTTAGTTTTCATGCTCAAGCCAGCCTCTCGCGTCGGTAGTTACTCTTGTTAAGTAAGTAACTTACATGCAACATCATCGTGAGCGGCGGATGACACAGCGTGTCGATGTCAGCCAAAACGCCCTGCACTGCCGCGGGCATTGGGCGGACCGCCGTTTATGCAGCTCCGGAACATCCATTCACCGACTGGTCCAGATGATTTCAGTAACCGGCTTCCTGGCTCGAAAGAGCCCGACCGGCAGGGAACTGCCCGGGAGAACCACCCGAGGAAGCCGCGCAATTCGGTAAGTCCTTCGCTAAGGTAATTAGGTATGGGAACTAGTGTGGAGCGCGTCTTCCCGATTGCCTTCTCGAAGGAGCCGATTAGCCGGCGCTGCGTCATTCGGGTATTACGCAGTCTCGCAAAGGCTTCCGTTATCAACGATTAGACGGTGCACGTCGCGGTTGATCCGCCGATGTGACCGATGAGTGAAAGTGAGATCTTGAATGCTGTCCACGCTAGACCGTGCGCCCCTCAATAATGTCTTGGCAGACCTACGGGGTAAGGCGCGCGCACAAAGGGCCGCTGGCCGGCCCGGCGGATTTCATTTGACCGCAACAGCCAGCCCTCAGCAGCGTGCCGACGCCGCCAGTGACGCTTACATGGCGATAAGCCCGACCTCGGGCCTTCTGCTGTATTCGATGGTGCGAGCGGTCAGACCCGCGACGGTCATCGAGTTCGGGATGTCCTATGGCATCTCCACGCTGCATTTGGCGGCCGCGGCGCGCGACAACGGGTCGGGTCACATTTTCACCACGGAATTGAGCGCCAAGAAGGTCGCAGCGGGAAAGCGCACGTTTGCGGCGGCCGGTGTTGACGACCTCATCACCATCCTTGACGGCGACGCTCTGGCCACGCTCGGTGCGGTTCCTGGTGAGGTCGGTGTAGTCCTGCTCGACGGCTGGAAAGAAATGTATCTTCCGGTGTTGCAGCTCATTGAGAAGCAGCTATCCCACGGCGCACTCATTCTGGCTGACAACGCCGAGAATCCAGGCACCGCCAGCTATCTCGACTATGTCCGCGACCCGGCCAACGGCTACGTCACCATCAACTTTCCCGACAAGGAGCGAAATAGCACTGAGTTAAGTTGTCGCGTCTAAAAATCCAGGCTGCCGCCCGCGCCCGTCCGGGAAATAGGGCCGCTTGGCCGCTCCTTCGTTGCAATCGCCGGTGAACCGACTGAGCGATGATGCCGACGCCTACCAGACTGGTCCTTGACTTCATACATACAGTGTGTATGTTCATACATACGGTATGTATCTAGAAGGTAGGGGTTGCATGAGTGCCACGCTCGACGCCATCGCGGAAGAACGCAGCATCGTGTTGGAGCTTTGCTCGAAGATGCCGGATGCATTGTGGGCGAAGCAGAGTGGTTGTTCCGGCTGGTCGGTGCAAGACCTTGTGTCGCACATGGCGTGCAGCTTCTGGTTGGCGGTCGATCCGTCGACGCTGCCCAATCCCGGCGGCATGCCCGCCGAGCGAGCGGCGGACCTGTACGTTGACTCACGACGCTCGATGACCCCCAAAGAGGTTGTGGCCGACTATGAATCGGTCAGCGCACGCGGCCTGGAGGTGCTCGCGGCAATCGAGGGCCAGGACATCGACATACCCATCGGCGACGTCGGTACCTACCCGGCCTCGGTGGTGCCGACAACGTTCGTTTTCGAGGCCCTCATTCACACTCGGTACGACCTGTTTCGCCCGGATGGGCCGTTGGAGGGAGACCCGCCGCCCGTCGACGAGCTGCGGCTTGCCCCCACGCTCGACTGGATCGAAGCGGCGCTGCCGCAACAGAATGTCAACCTGCTCAACGACTTATCCGCGGGCGTGGAGATCCGTCTCGACGGCCTGTGCGCCCGGACCCTGCACCTCGGTGGCCGCTCCGACGCCGCGGCGCGCATCACGTCTAATTCTCAGGCCTTCGTGCGGTGGGTCACCCAGCGCGGCGCCTGGGAGGGCCTGGGCGTGCTGGCCGAGGGCGACCCGGCGGCGCTCGATATCGTGCGGCGGCTCAGGGTGTTCTGAGGAGACGCACACCGCGACGCCGCTTCGGCCTGCCACAATCCCCGACCTGCATACGGTATGCATGACAATGCATGGGGCGGTGGAAAGGTAAGGGTTGATGGCGAAGGGCGGTCGCCGCACGCAGGCCGAGCGTGCGGCCGAGACGCGTGATGCGCTGATGGGTGCCGCGCGGCCGTTGTTCGCGTCGGTGGGGTTCGCCGATGCTTCACTGGAAACGATCGTCCGCGACGCGGGGGTGACGCGCGGAGCCCTGTACCACCATTTCGCCGACAAAACCGAGCTGTTCGCGGCCGTGTTCGAGCAGGTGGAGGGGGAGATGGCCGCCCGGATGGGGGAGGCCGTCGCCGCCGCGGGGCACTCGGATCCTGTCGAGATCATGCGACTGTGTTCGGGGCTCTGGTTGGACGCGTGCGCCGAACCCGAGATCCAGCGCATCGTCTTGCTCGAGGCGCTGGCGGTGCTGGGATGGGAACGCTGGAGCGACATCGGGCACCGCTACAACATCGGGTTCGTGACCGGGCTGCTCACCGATGCCATCGAGTCCGGCAGCATCCCCCGTCAGCCCGTCGAGGCCACGGCGCTGACGATCATGGGGGCGCTGCGCGAGGCGACCCTCTACATCGCCCGCGCCGACGATCAGCGGCAGGCGCGGGCGGACGCCGGCGCGGTGATGGACAGACTGCTCGAGGCGTTGCGCGCCAACGATATTGGTTAGGTGGCTGCCACCCGCGCGGATCACTGAGCCCAGGAATGAGGCGGGCTGTCAGACGTCGCGGCGGCACGTGGTATCTTTGCGGGCGTGAATATCGGCGTGCGCGCGTATTGGCGCTTTATCGTGGCTCCGGGTGGAGCCAGCGATGCAGCGTCTGGTTGACGCCACCGCACAACTGATACCCGGAGCCCGGCAGTGACCACAAGGTCGCTGCTTTTCGTTTTTCAGGGCATCGGGAACCAGCGGGCGTGCTCTGGGAGCCAGCAGAGAAAGGCACACACCCTCCATGTCCATCATCAATTGCGAGACGGCGACGATAGATACGTCCGATCATCGGATCGTTTCATTCCGCGAGCTTTCGGCCCCCGCCGTGATCCGCACCGAGCTGCCGCTGACGGCCCGGCGTGCCCAGGCCGTACAGCGCGATCGCGAGGAAATCTCGGCGGTCCTGGCCGGTGGTGACGACCGGCTGTTACTGGTAGTCGGCCCCTGCTCGGTGCACGATCCCGTCGCCGCACTCGATTACGCGCGCCGGCTCGCGCCGCTCGCCGCCGAATACGCGGACCGGCTGAAGATCGTGATGCGCGTCTACTTCGAGAAGCCGCGCACCACCATCGGCTGGAAGGGACTCATCAACGATCCCAACATGGACGGCAGCTTCGACGTCGAACGCGGCATCCGCATCGCGCGCGGTTTGCTGCTCGACATCATCGACGTCGGCCTGCCGGTGGGATGCGAATTCCTGGAGCCCACCAGCCCGCAATACATCGCCGACGCCGTCGCCTGGGGTGCGATCGGCGCCCGGACCACCGAGTCGCAGGTGCACCGCCAGCTGGCGTCCGGGCTGTCGATGCCGGTCGGATTCAAGAACGGCACCGACGGCAACGTCCAGGTCGCCATCGACGGCGTCAAAGCCGCTGCGGCACCGCACCATTTCTTCGGCACCGACAACGTCGGTCGCGCGGCCGTGGTGCAGACCATGGGCAATCCCGACTGTCACGTGATCCTGCGCGGCGGCACCGCCGGGCCCAACTACGATGCCGCGTCGGTGGCCACCGCCATCGAACGGCTGAGCAAGGCGGGGCTTTCCGCGCAGGTGATGCTCGACTGCTCACACGCCAACTCCGGCAAAGACCATGTGCGCCAAGCCGAAGTCACGGCCGAGGTGGCCGCACGCCTGGCGGCCGGCGAGCGCGGTATCGCCGGACTGATGCTGGAGAGCTTCCTGGTGGCCGGCGCGCAATCGCTCGGCGGCGAGCTGACCTACGGACAATCGGTGACCGATCAGTGCATGGACTTCCGGACCACGGCGGGCTTGCTCGCCCAGCTCTACGTCGCGATGGGCTGAATAACGGGCGACGGCAGAACTCTTACCGTCGCGCTTCCGCTTGCTGAGCCGAAACGTGGCCGGCGATCGCCTTTTTGTCGATCTTGCCGATCGGGGTGGTCGGCAGTGAGGGCATCGCAACCAGGACATCGGGGCGGGCGTGCGAGGCCACGCCCCGGGAGTCCAGATAGCCGTTCAATTCCGCCAGCGTCAGTTCGGGACCGTTGAAAACAACGGCCGCACAGATTTTCTCGCCCAGGTACGGGTCGGGCAGCGCGACCGCGGCCGCCGAGAAGATCGCCGGGTGGCTGTGCATCTGCTCCTCGAGGTCGGCCGCGGAAATCGTTTCCCCGCCACGGGAAATCACGTCTTTGACCCGACCGGTCACCACCAGATAGCCGTCGTTGCGCAGCCGCACCACGTCGCCGCTGCGGAAGAAGCCTTGCGCGTCGAAGCTGCGTTCGTTGTCACGCTCGGCGCGGAAATAGCCGTTGAACGTGTACGGCCCGCGGACCAGCAGTTCGCCCTCCTCGCCCTGGCGCACGGGCTCGCCCTGCGCATCGACGACGCGCAGTTCGTCGGCGACCGACATTGGCCGCCCCTGGGTGTGTTCGGTGAGCTCCGGGGGATCGTCGAGCCGGGTGTAATTCAGGAGGCCCTCGGCCATCCCGAACACCTGCTGCAGACCCGGGGTCAGGGCGCCGCGCACCAAGCGGGCATCCTCGGGTTCCAGCTTGGCGCCACCAACCTGCAAGAGGCGCAAGGTCTTTGGCGTCACGGGTTCCCAGTCGCAGGCTTGCGCCCACAACTTGGCCAGCGCCGGCACCAGCGCGGTCACCGTGACACCGTGGCGTGCGATCGCGGCAAAGGCCGCCTCGGGGCTGGGATCGGTGCCGAAAACGGTGGTGGCTCCGACGGTCATCGCGCCGAGCAGGCCCGGACAGGCGAGCGGAAAGTTATGGCCGGCCGACAGCACCGCGAAATAGACGTCGTCGCAGGTGAACTCGCAGAGTTCGGCGCTGGCCCTCGCGTTGAAAACGTAATCGTCGTGGGTGCGGGGGATGAGTTTGGGTGTGCCGGTGGTGCCGCCTGAAACCAGCAGCAGCGCAGGCGATCCCGGGTCGGGCGCCAACGGTGGCGCGCCTGCGGTCGCCTGGCCGCACAGCTGTGTCCACGAGGTGAACGGCCCCGGGTCGCCGTCGACGATGACATGCTTGAGCGCGGCGTGCCGCTCGGCGAGCCCCTGCGCCATCGTGCGGAAGTCGAAACCCGCTGCGGTATCGGGGATCAGCAGCGCGGTGGCCTCGCTCACGGCGGCGAAATGCCCCAGTTCGGCGGCCCGGTGGCCGGGCAGGCACATCACCGGTATCGCCCCCGCCCGCAACAACCCGAACAGCGCCACCGCGAACTGGCAACCGTTCGGCAGCTGTAGCAATACCCGGTCGCCCGGCACGACACCCATGCCCCGCAGGCCACTGGCCGCACGGTTAGCCTGGTCGTCGAGGGCCGCATAACTGAGGCCGGTGTCGCCTAGGGCGTCGAGGACGGCAGTCCGGTCGGGCCATCGCTGGGCCGCGTCGGTCAGGATCGCGTCCAGGGGCCGTCCCGTCCAATAGCCGGCCGCCCGGTAGGCGGCGGCCCGATCAGCGGGGAACGGCACGAACCCGTCGAGGACTCCGGCCGGCGGCTGCGGTGTGTTGGGGCTCATGGCTCCTTAGACGGGGGCGTAGTAGCGGGGACGCAGGGAGTAAGGATAGGGTAACCAAAAAATTAGGGCAGCCTGTGCTAATTCAGGGAGGGTCTGTGGTGCACGCCTCGGCACGCTCGGAGGACATCCGGGCGGAGGTGGCCGAATTGCTCGGCGTCGGCGTCGATGCAGTTCAGCCGGCTAGCAACCTGATCGGCCAGGGCCTGGACTCCATCCGGATCATGACGTTGGCCGGCCGCTGGCGCCGCCAGGGCATCGACATCGACTTCGCGACGCTCGCCGAAAACCCGACGGTCGAGGCCTGGGCCCGGTTGGTCTCCGCAGGTAGGCAGGGCGCCGACCGGCAAAGCGTACCCGCCGGGGCGCCCGGTGGCGCCGTGCTGTCCGGCGAGGACGAGCCGTTTTCCCTGGCCCCGATGCAGCACGCGATGTGGCTCGGTCGCCAGGACCACCAGCAGCTGGGCGGGGTTGCCGGGCACCTTTACGTGGAGTTCGACGGTGGCCCGATCGATGCCGAACGGCTGCGCGCGGCGGCCACCGCGCTGGCCCGCCGCCACCCGATGCTGCGGGTGCGATTCCTGCCCGATGGCACGCAGAGCATCGCCCCGGCCGACGAGAGCGGCGACTTCCCGGTCAGCGTCGAGGACCTCCGGTCGCTGAGCGCCGAGGAGGTCGAGCAGCGGCTCGCCGCGACCCGCGTTGCCAAATCCCACCAGCAACTGGACGGCGCGGTGTTTGAATTGGCCATGACGCTGCTACCGGCCGAGCGGTCGCGGCTACACGTCGATCTCGACATGCAGGCCGCCGACGCGATGAGCTATCGCACCCTGATGGCCGATCTCGCGGCCTTCTACGGCGGTCGCGACCTCCCGGAGCTGACCTACACCTACCGGCAGTACCGCCAAGCCATCGAGGCCGAAGACGCGCGCCAACAACCCGCGCGTGAGGCGGACCGGGTGTGGTGGGCCCAGCGCCTCCCGGAACTGCCGGACCCGCCGGCGCTGCCGTCGACCGGTCGCGGCGCCTCGAACCAGAGCACCCGACGCTGGCACTGGCTGGACCCGCAAACCCGCGACGCGCTGTTTGCCCGTGCCCAGACGCGCGGCATCACCCCGGCCATGGCCCTGGCCGCGGGATTCGCCAACACCCTGGCGCGCTGGTCGACCACCTCGCGCTTTCTGCTGAACGTCCCGTTGTTCGGGCGCTGCCAGGCTCTGCACCCCGACGTCGACTCGTTGGTCGGCGACTTCACCTCCTCGCTGCTGCTCGACATCGATCTCGTCGGCGCGGACACCGCAACCGCGCGGGCGCAGGTGGTGCAGGACGCGATGCGCACGGCCGCCGCCCATTCCACCTATCCCGGGCTGTCGGTGTTGCGCGACCTGAGCCGTCATCGCGGTACCCAGGTGCTCGCGCCCGTGGTCTTCACCAGCGCGCTGGGCCTCGGCGACCTGTTCAGCCGCGACGTGACCGACCAATTCGGCACACCGGGATGGATCATCTCCCAGGGGCCGCAGGTGCTGCTCGACGCGCAGGTCACCGAGTTCAACGGCGGCGTCCTGGTGAATTGGGATGTGCGCGAAGGCATGTTCCCGCCCGGGGTCATCGACGCCATGTTCGGCTACCACATCGACGAGCTGCTCCAGTTGGCCTACGGCGACGACTCCTGGGACGCGCCGGGCCCCGCGGCGCTGCCGGAAGCACAGCGAGCGGTGCGCGAGGCCGCCAACGCCCGCAACGCCGAGCCGAGCGGAGAAGCCTTGCACGACGGGTTCTTCCGGCAGGCCGAGCGGCAGCCCGACGCTCCCGCGGTGCTCGCGAGTTCCGGTGATCTCAGCTACGCGCAACTGCGCGACCAGGCGCTGGCGGTCGCCGCGGCGTTGCGCGCCGCCGGCATCACGGCCGGCGACACAGTCGCGGTGATGGGCCCGAAGAGCGCCGAGCAGATTCCGGCGTTGCTGGGCATCCTGTCCGTCGGCGCCGTGTATCTGCCGATCGGCGTCGACCAGCCGCGCGACCGTGCCGAGCGCATCCTCGACACCGGCGCGGTGGGCCTGGCCGTCGTGTGCGGCGGACGACGGCTGTCGTTGCCGGTGCCCGAACTGGTCCTCGCCGAACTGCTTCGCGACGTACGTGCCGGCGCCGAGATCGCCTCAACCAGAGTCGATCCCGGCGAACTGGCCTACGTGTTGTTCACCTCCGGCTCCACCGGCGAGCCCAAAGGCGTCGAGGTCACCCACGACGCGGCCATGAACACGGTGGAATTCATCGGCCGGCACTTCGAGATCGGGCCCGCGGATCGATGCCTGGCGCTGTCGACCCTGGAAGGCGACATTTCGGTGATGGACGTGTTCGTCACCTTGCGCACCGGCGGGGCCATCGTCGTGGTCGACGAGGCGCAGCGCCGTGATCCCGACGCCTGGGCCCGGCTCATCGACGCCCACCAAGTCACGGTGCTCCACTTCATGCCCGGCTGGCTGGAGATGTTGATCGAAGTCGGCCGCGGTCGGCTGTCTTCGGTGCGGGCGATCCCCACCGGGGGCGACTGGGTGCGACCCGAGGTGGTGCGCCGCCTGCAAGCCGAGGCGCCCAACCTGCGCTTCGCGGGCCTCGGCGGTGCGACCGAAACCCCGGTGCACAACACCATTTTCGAGGTCACCCAGCCGATACCGGAGCACTGGACGGCACTGCCCTTCGGCATGCCGCTGCCCAACAACGCCTGCCGCGTCGTCGACGACGCCGGCGCCGACTGCCCCGACTGGGTCGCCGGGGAATATTGGGTGTCCGGGCGCGGCATCGCCCGCGGCTACCGCGGACGTCCCGATCTCACCGCCGAACGCTTCGTCGAGCACGACGGCCGAATCTGGTACCGCACCGGCGATTTGGTGCGCTATTGGCCGGACGGCACCCTCGAGTTCGTCGGCCGTGCCGACCACCGCGTCAAGATCAGCGGGTATCGCGTCGAACTCGGCGAGATCGAGACCGCGTTGCGGCGCGTGCCCGGGGTCCGGACGGCGGTGGCCGCCGTGATCGCCGTGTCCGGGGAATCCGACGTGCTGGCCGCGCAGGTGTGTTCCGACGACGCGACTTTGACCGCCGAGCGGATTCGGCAGCGTCTCAGCGACCTCGTCCCCGCGCATATGGTCCCGCGCCACATCGCGGTGGTTCAGCGGATCGGATTCACCGACGCCGGAAAGCTCGACCGCCGGACCGCAGCACGCGAATTGGAATCCGCCGTCTCGCAAGCACAGCGGCCCGGTCACCGCTCAGCGTCGACGCCGTTAGAATCCGCACTGGCAAAGATCGTCGGCGACCTGCTCGGCCGGGACAACGTCGGAGTCGACGACGACTTCTTCTCCCTCGGCGGCGATTCCGTGCTCGCCACCCAGGCGGTGGCGCGGATTCGGGCCTGGCTGGACGCACCCGACATCATGGTCGCCGACATCTTCGCCAACCGAACCGTGGCGGCGCTGGCCGCGGTGCTCGGCGCCGGCGAGAACGACCCTGACCGGCTCGACCAGGTCGCCGAGCTGTACCTCGAAGTGATCGGCATGGACGCCGAATCGGTTCTGGCGGCCTCCCAGCGAACCGCGAAAGCATAGATGGCGCAATGACATTGAATAATCTGATCGCCGTGTCTGCCACGTTCCCGTCCTGGATCAAATTGACCCCGGGCCGCGACAAGGGGTCATCCACCGGCGCCACCGTGCTGTTCCCGCACGCCGGGGCCGCCGCCGCGAGCTATCGGGTGCTGGCGGCGGCGCTGGCCGCCGGCGGCGACACCTACATCGTGCAGTACCCGCAGCGTGCGGACCGCCTCGGCGAACCCGCTCACGACAGCGTGCACGACCTGGCCGTCAGCCTCTTCCAGGCCGCGCCATGGCCCAGCGTCGCGCCGCTGAAGTTGTTCGGGCACAGCATGGGCGCCGTCGTCGCCTTCGAATTCGCCCGCGTCGCCGAAACGCACGGCACGGCCGTGCAGAAGCTGTGGGTGTCGGCCGGTCCGCCGCCCTGCGTCGTCGCCGACATGCCCGAGCTGCCGACCAGTGACGACGGATTGCTGGCCGACATCGCCGATTTGGGCGGTACCGACCCCGAACTGCTCGCCGACGAAGAGTTCTCCGAACTACTGACCACCGCGGTGCGCGCCGACTACCAGGCCTTCAACAGGTATAGCCCGAGCCCCGACGTCCGCATCGGCGCCGACATTCATGTACTGGGCGGCCACGACGACCACCGCATCGGCACCGGCGTGCTGCGGCAGTGGGAAAGGCACACCGCCGGATCTTTCGCCGTGTCGCTGTATGACGGCGGCCACTTCTACGTCTATGACCATGTCGATGCGATCGCCGCGCAGGTGAATGCCGGGTGATACCAATGTCTGAAGACGGGTTCGACGCCGAGCGCGCCGACCCGGTCGTGATCGTGGGCATGGGCGTTGAAGCGCCCGGGGGCATCGAAACCGCCGACGATTACTGGGATCTGCTGGCGCACGGCCGTGAGGCACTGGGCCCGTTTCCCACCGACCGCGGCTGGGCGGTGCGTGAACTGCTTACCGGGTCGCGCCGCAGCGGGTTCAAGGAGATTCACGACCGCGGCGGTTTCCTCACCGGGGCAACCACATTCGATCCGGAGTTCTTCGGAATCTCACCGCGCGAGGCCGTCGTGATGGATCCGCAGCAGCGGGTCGCTCTCCGGGTGGCCTGGCGCGCATGTGAGAACAGCGGCATCAATCCCGACGATCTGGCCGGGCACGATGTGGGCTGTTTCGTGGGCGCCTCGGCCACGGGCTACGGGCCCCAGATGGCCAAGTTCTCCGAACACAGCGGCCATCTGCTGGCCGGCACCGCGCTCAGCGTGATCTCGGGCCGCATCGCCTACACCCTGGGACTGACCGGGCCGGCGCTCACCTTGGACTCGTCGTGCGCGTCGGCCCTGGTGGCCTTCCATGTCGCGGTGCGCTCCCTGCAGAACGACGACTGCGATCTGGCCATCGCGGGGGGCGTCAACGTGCTCGGGTCGCCGGGCTTCTTCGTGGAGTTCTCCAAGCAACACGCGCTCTCCGACGACGGATATTGCCGTCCCTACAGCGCGCAGGCCAGCGGAACCGTGTGGGCCGAGGGAGCGGCGATGTTTGTGCTGCAACGGAAGTCGGCGGCGCTGCGTGCCGGCCGGCCGATCGTGGCCGAGGTGCGTGCCACTGCCATGAATCAGGATGGCCGCAGCGCCGGTCTGAGCGCGCCCAGCGGCGACGCCCAGGTGCGGCTCTTTCAGCGGGCCGTCAGCCAGGCCGGGATCAAGCCCAACGAGGTGGGGATGATCGAGGGGCACGGCACGGGCACCCGCCTCGGCGACCGGACCGAGTTGCGCTCGCTGGCCCAGACTTACGGCGACACCGAACCGGGCGCCGGAGCGCTGCTGGGCTCGGTGAAATCCAATGTGGGCCACTCGCTGGCCGCCGCCGGCGCGCTGGGGCTGGCCAAGGTGCTGGTCTCCGCCGAACACGGCGCCGTGCCGGCTACCCTGCACGCCGGCGATGCCAGCCGCGAAATCGAATGGGAGAGACAGGGTTTGCGGCTGGCGCAGACGTTGACACCGTGGCCGGCCATCGATGGTCAGCGCACCGCCGCCGTGTCCGCGTTCGGCATCGCCGGCACCAACGCCCATCTGATCATCTCCGTCCCCGAGGTCGCATGATGCTGAACCATGGGCTGCCGGACGGGCGCGTCCCGGTGTTGCTCAGCGCCCACGACCCCGAGCTGATCCGCCGAGACGCCGCGGCGATCGCCGGCTACCTGGGCCGCATCGACGACGCGACGGACCCGACCCCCGCGGTCGCCGCCACCCTGCTGCGGTTGCGGCGCGTGCGACGTCACCGCGCGGTGCTGCGAGCCGCCGACAGCGCCGAACTCGTGGCAGGGCTGTCGGCGATCGCCCGGGGCGACGAACACGAGCTGGTGACGCACTCCGCCAGGACGACGCCGCCATGCGTCGCGTTCGTGTTTCCCGGGCAGGGCAATCAGTGGCAGGCGATGGGAGCCGACGCCTACCGGCGGTTGCCGGCCTACCGCGAGGCCGCCGACCGGTGCGCGCGAGCGTTCGCCTCCGGCGGATTTCCTTCTCCGTTGGCCTATCTGGTGGGCGACGAGGAGCGCGACTGGTCGCGCCCCGAGATTCAGGGCGCACAATTCACCCACGCGGTGGGCCTGACCGAAGCCTGGCGATCCTGCGGGGTGCTGCCCCACATCACCATCGGGCACAGCCTCGGCGAGGTGGCGGCCGCCTATGTGGCGGAAGCGATCTCGCTGCCGGACGCGGTCGCTCTGGTGGTGGCCCGTGCCACCGTCGTCGACCAGTTGACCGGCCGGTTCGCGATGGCGGTCCTGGGCACCGGCCTCGACGTCGCGGAGGCGCTGCTGGCCGAGACGCCGGGCTGGCTGGAAGTCTCAGCGGTCAACGGGCCGTCGTCGACCGTGGTCGCCGGCGATCACCAGGCGGTGGCGGCCGCGGCGGGGCTGGCCCAACAGCGGGGGATCTTCAGCCAGCAACTGGCCGTCGACTATCCCGGCCACACCAGTGCGCTACGACCGTTACGGGCGAGCCTGGCCGAGCTGACACCGAAGTCGGCGTTCCGCGACGCACCGGTGAGGTTCATCGGTTCCACGCTGGGCACCGAATTGGGTGACGCAACCGACTTCTCCGACTACTGGTATAAAAACCTCTGCGGCACAGTGCGATTCGACCTCGCCGTGCAGCACGCCCGTGCCTGTGGGGCCGACGCGTTCGTGGAGCTCTCCGCGCACCCGTCATTGCTCTACCCGCTGGGCGACATCGTCGACGACGAGTCGACCGTCATCGTCGGCTCGGGGCACCGCGATCGATCCATCACCGATTCGCTGTCCGCGAGCATCGCCGCCATCGCGACCGCTGACCCCGGCTGCAGCTGGGCCGGCGCGGTCCCGATGGCCGACCGGCCCGCGTTGCGGGGATTCCCGAACGCGCCGATGCGGGCGGTGCATTTGTGGGTGGCACCCGAACAACCGACCGACGCGGTTGCGACGCCTGCGCCCACCGTGGCCGTCGAAGACTGGCAGCCGGCGACTATCACACCGAGCGCGAGCGCTGCGGACATCGGCTTCGTCGGTGCGGGCGCGCTGACGCAGCGGCTCGTCGATACCGTTGCGGCACAAGGCGGCTGCCGGGCGGTGTCGCCCGATCACGCGGAAATCCTGGTGGTGGTTGCCCCGGAGCTCGATCGGCTCGACGTCACAGCCGCGATCGAGCAGATCGCGGCCCGGCCCGACGCGGGCCTACCCGATTACCCCGCGCTCATCGGCCCGCGATGCCGCGCCGTCTGGTTGCTCACCGCCGGCGCCGAACAGGTCGACCGCCATGACGACAACGTCTCTCCGGCACAGGCGGCGCTGGCGGGCATGCATCGCAGCGTCGGCTTCGAATTCCCGGACCAGGCATTCGGGCATCTCGACCTCGCGCACCGCGATGTCGATGCCGCGACGGCACACGCCGCCGTCCAAGTGTTGCTGGGCGAGGCGGCCGAGGTCGCGTTGCGCGGCACCGAATCGCCGCGACGCCACGTCCGGACGTTCCGTGTGTGCCGCGAACAGGCGGTCCCGCGGCCGCTCGATGCCGCCGCCCTGGACGACGTGGTGATCACCGGTGGCAGCGGAGCCATCGGGCTGCAGTACGCCCGGTACTGCCTGGAACGCGGCGCCAGGAAGGTGACCCTGTTGAGCCGCAACGGCGTTGACCCGGCCGCGCTGCGTGAGCTCTCCGACCGGTACGACGCCGAAGTGCATGCTCCACAATGCGATATCACCGATCGCGCCGCGCTAACCGCCGCAGCCGCCGACTCTGGATCGGGGGCGTCCTTGCTGATCCACACCGCGGGTATCGCGCAGGCGCGTTCGCGTGCGGAGCTCACCGGGCCCGATGTGGCGGCGGTCTGTGCGGCCAAGGTCCGTGGACTGGCGATGCTGGCCGACGTGTGGCCGCTGCGCCCGGACTGCCGGATCCTGGCCTGCTCCTCGGTATTCGGCGTCTGGGGAGGCTACACCCACGCGGCGTACGCGGCATCCAACCGGATGCTCGACGTGTTGGCCGCCCAGTTGCGCGCTACCGGCCGCGACTGCACGGCGATCCGATGGGGCCTGTGGCAGGGTGCCGGGGTCGTGGTCGGCGACGAGATCACCCGCACCGAGCGCTCCGGTCTGGTGGCGATGGAGCCGGAACGGGCCATCGAAGCCAGCCTGTATCGCTACGAGGGCGACCCACTGATTTTCGACGCTGACTTCGAGCGGCTGCAGGTATTCTTCGAAAGCCAGGGAATGCCAATGCCGTTCACCGCTGCACACGTGGGTCAGGACGACGACCGCGACGCCGCGGCGGAGCAGACCCTCGCCGACATCGTGCGGGCCGAATTGGCCGCGACATTGCACCTGGGTGATTCGCTGTCCATCGACCCGGGCACGCCGCTCATCGACCTGGGCGTGGACTCGCTGCTCGCGCTCGATTTGCGTAAGCGGCTGCGCCGCACGGTAGGCAATTCGGTTCCGGTGTCCCGCATGCTCGGCGGCATCACGGTGACCGAGCTGATCGACGCGCTGCGCGCCGACTCGAGCGGCGGGGCCGCGGCAGCGCCGTCGTTCGAGCGAGCCGGAGCCGCCAACGGTGCGCACCACTCAACGCTCGCGATGCTAGAAAGGTTGGACTCCTAGCGTGACAGACACCACCGGCGTCGGCACCCATCTCGACGATGAGCGGCTGGAACTACTGCGCCGCAAGCTCGCTGAACGCGGCCTGGCCAAGACGACGGCCGCGGCGCCCGTCGCCGCGGACGGCCAACCGCGCATGTCGGTCGGCCAGCACCGGATGTGGTTCGTGCAGTCCGTCGATCCCGACGGCGCGCTGCTCAACGTCTGCGTCTCGTACCGCCTGTCCGGCACCGTCGACACCGCGCGGCTGCACCGTGCGGTCGACGCCGTCGCCGCGCGACACCCGGTGCTGCATACGACGTACGCCACCGACGGTGAGGGCGACCCGCACCCAGTGATCCGCGAGGACCTGCGGCCCGAATGGGCCGAACACGACCTGACCGGGTTGACCGACCAGGCGCGCCGGCTGCGCCTGGATGTGCTGGCACAGAGGGACTTTCGCCGGCCGTTCGACCTGAGCCAGGATTCACCGCTGCGGGTCACGGCGGCGCGCCTGGCCGACGACGAACTGATGCTGCTGATCACCGCGCACCACATCGCCTGGGACGACGGCTCGTGGGCGCCCTTCTTCGCCGATCTGACCCGCGCATACAACGACCCGGCCGAGTTCGCGGAGGGCGGGGCGCTCAAAGACCTTGCCGCGGATGTCACCGCCATCCGCCAGGCGGACCTGGACTACTGGCGGCCACGGATGGCCGACCTACCGGAACCCCTCGAGCTGCCCGGGGCCAACGGTTCGGTGGTGCCCAGCACCTGGCGCGCGCAGCGCGCGTTCGCGCGGTTATCGGCGGACACCGTTGAGCGGGCGGCCGGGCTTGCCCGCGAGTCCGGCGCCACCCCGTACATGGTGTTGATGGCCGCGTTCGCCGTGCTGGTGCACCGGTACACCCAGTCGACCGACTTCTTGGTGGCGGCCCCGGTGCTCAACCGCGGCGTGGGCACCGAGGGTGTCATCGGGTATTACGGCAACACGGTGGTAATCCGGTTGCGGCCGCGGTCGCATCAGACGTTCCGCGAGCTGCTGGCCGAAACCCGTGAGGAGACGGTAGGCGCGTTCGCTCATTCGCGCGCCGACCTGGATTGGCTGGTGCGCGAGTCGAATCCCGATCGCCGGCATGGTGCGGACCGCATGACCCGGGTGAGCTTCGGACAACGGGAGCCCGACGGCGCTGGCTTCTGCCCGCCCGGCGTGCGCTGCGAGCGCGGGGAATTGCGCGGCCATTTCAACCAATTGCCGTTGAGTCTGATGGTCGAGCTGGACCGGGCCCCGGACGGGTCGGGCGGCGGCGTGGTCGAGGCCGAGTACCTGGTCGAGGTGATGGATCAGGAGTTGGTCGAGCAATTGCTGCGCCATTACGCCGCTCTGCTCGACGGCCTGCTGTCCGATCCCGATGTGACGCTGTCGGCGTGCGCGTTGATGAGCGCCGACGACGCCGAGTGGCTGCGCGCGGTGTCGACCGGCGAGGATTTCGTCACCCCGGCCGGCACGTTGCCCGAGCTGGTCAGCCGGCGGGCGGGGCTCACCCCCGATGCCGTCGCCGTGGTCTACGAGGGGCGCGCCTACTCCTACCGGGAAATCGACGAAGAGTCGAACCGGTTGGCGCACTGGCTCATCGAGCAGGGGATCGGCACCGAGGATCGCGTCGCGGTGCTGCTGGACAAGTCTCCCGAATTGGTCATCACCGCGTTGGGGGTGCTCAAAGCGGGTGGGGTCTATCTGCCCGTGGATCCCACCTACCCGGAGGACCGGCTGAGCTTCATTCTCGAGGACGCAGACGCGAAACTCGTTCTGCGAGAACCTGTTACAGACACCGCGCGCTATCCGGCCAGCGCACCCGCCGAACTGATCCGACCGCTGAGCCCGCATAACACCGCCTACCTGATCTACACCTCGGGTTCCACCGGGCTGCCCAAAGGTGTTCCGGTGCCGCACGCACCCATCGCGGAGTACTTCGTCTGGTTCGGCGACGAATACCGGATCGACGACACCGATAGGCTGCTGCAGGTCGCCTCGCCCAGCTTCGACGTGTCGATCGGCGAGATCTTCGGCACGCTGATCATGGGCGCCCGCTTGGTGATTCCGCGGCCCGACGGGCTGCGCGACATCGGCTACCTCACCGACCTGCTGGCCCGCGAGGGCATCACGTCGATGCACTTCGTGCCGTCGCTGCTCGGGCTTTTCCTCTCGTTGCCCGGCGTCAGCCAGTGGCGGACCCTGCGGCGCGTGCCCATCGGCGGGGAGGCCCTGCCCGGCGAGATCGCCGACAAATTCCACGCCACCTTCGACGCGTCGCTGCACAACTTCTACGGACCGACCGAGACGGTGGTGAACTGCACCAGCTACCCGGTCGAAGGCACCCAGGGCACCCGCGTGGTGCCGATCGGCCGGCCCAAGATCAACACGCAGGTGTATCTGCTCGACAACGCGCTGCAGCCGGTCCCCGTCGGCGTGATCGGCGAAATCTATATTGCCGGAACACATGTCGCGCATGGATATCACCGCAGGCCGCAGTTGACCGCCGAGCGCTTCGTCGCCGATCCATTCACTGCCGGTGGCCGGATGTACCGCTCGGGCGACCTGGCGCGCCGCAACGCGAGTGGTGACATCGAGTTCGTCGGCCGGGCCGACGAACAGGTGAAGATCCGCGGTTTCCGCATCGAGCTGGGCGAAATCGCGGCCGCCATCTCGGTCGACCCCAGCGTCGGGCAAGCCGTCGTGCTGGCTATGGACTTGCCCCAGTTGGGCAAGAGCCTGGTCGGATACGTGACGCCGGCCCAGGGCGCGGGCACGGAAACCGTTGATGTGGAGCGCATCCGGGCCCGGGTGGCCGCCGCGCTGCCGGACTACATGACCCCGGCCGCCTACGTGGTGCTCGACGAGATCCCGATCACCGCGCACCAGAAGATCGACCGCGCCGCGCTCCCGCAACCGCAGATCGCGGCCGCCACCGAATACCGCGACCCCAGCACCCCCACCGAACAGCGCGTCGCCCAACTGTTTTCCGGGTTGCTCGGCCGTGAACGCGTCGGCGTCGACGACTCGTTCTTCGATCTGGGCGGCCACTCGCTGGTCGCGACCAAACTGGTCACCGCGATCCGCGCGGAGTGCGGCGTGGAAATCGGCATCCGCGACGTGTTCGAACTCGCGACGGTCGGGGCGTTGGCCGAGCGGATCGACACACTGGGTTCGGACGGACGCACGCAGTCGCGGCCCAGGCTGATCACCACCGCGCACGATGAACCGATGCCGCTGTCGGCGTCGCAGCTGCGCAGCTGGTTCGCCTACCGCGTGGACGGGCCCAGCCGGGTCAACAACATTCCCTTTGCGGCGAAGCTGACCGGGCCGTGGGACATCGACGCGTTGATCGCCGCCGTCGGCGATGTGGTTGCCCGGCACGAAATCCTGCGCACCAGCTACGTCGAGCTGGACGGCGTGCCCTATCAGGTTGTTGAACCGGCCGGCGTCGAGGTTCCGGTGCGCCGCGAGGAGGGACCCGACGAGGCCTGGCTGCAACAGCAGCTCGACGTCGAGCGGTGCCACTGCTTCGAACTCGACGCTGAACTGCCGATCCGGGTCGCGGTGCTGCGCACCGAGAACACCGCGGAGCACGTGCTGTCGCTGGTCGTGCACCACATCGCCTCCGACCATTGGTCGGCGGGCGTGCTGTTCTCCGACGTGATGACGGCCTACCGGGCCCGGCGCGGCCAAGAGGCGCCGTCGTGGGCTCCGCTGCGTGTGCAGTACGCCGATTACGCGGCCTGGCAGCGCAAGTTCCTGGGCGACGCGAGCGGCCAGGAGTCTGCCATCGCCGGCGGCCAGCGCGAGTACTGGACCCGGCAGCTGGCCGGGATGCCGGAGGACACCGGGCTGCGCCCGGACTTCCCGCGCCAGCCCGTGCCCAGCGGCGAAGGGGAGTCCGTCGACTTCCAGATCGACTCGGCCACCCGAGCAAAGCTCGGCGAGCTGTGCCGCGAGCTCGGCATCACCGAATTCATGCTGCTGCAAATGGCCGTCGCCGTGGTCTTGCACAAAGCCGGTGGGGGCGTGGACATCCCACTGGGAACCCCGGTCGCCGGCCGCACCGAAGCCGAGCTGGACCAGCTGATCGGATTCTTCGTCAATATCCTGGTGCTGCGCAACGACATGGACGGCAACCCGACGCTGCGCGAATTGCTCAAGCGGTCCCGCGAGACCGCGCTGGCCGCCTATGCCCACCAGGACCTGCCGTTCGACCGGGTCGTCGACAGCGTCAGCCCGGTGCGCTCACTGTCGCGCAACCCGCTGTTCCAAGTCGTCGTGCACGTCCGGGATCACCTGTCCGCCAGTCGGGTTATCGAGGCGGCGCCCGCGGGCAGCGGCGAGCAGGACACGGTCTGCACCTCGTTGGACCCCGTCTTCGACATGGCGCACGCCGACCTGAGCGTCAACTTCTTCAGCACCGACGGCTCCGGCGACATCGGCTACAACTGCAATGTCATCTACCGGACGGAGCTCTATGCCCGGACCACCATCGAGCGGCTGGCCGAATGGCTGGTCCGCGCGCTGGCCGAGTTCGCCGATGACATCGATCAGACTCTGCGTGACGTCCGGCTGGTCGACGCCGCGGAGCAGGACCGCATTCTGCAGGACTGGAGCCGCGGCGAGCAGCCGCCGCGCGACCGGCCGCGCACCATCCCGGAACTGCTGGAACCCAGCCGGGCCTGGGGCGCCGACCGCGTGGCCGTGCGCTGCGGCGAGCAGAGCATCGATTACCCCGCGCTGCACCGCCGTTCGGACAACTTGGCCGCGCTGCTCGTCAAGAGCGGGGTGGGCCCCGGGTCGCTGGCCGGGCTGTCGACCCGGCGCAGCATCGAGCTGGTGGTGGCGCTGGTGGCCATCATGAAAGCCGGCGCCGGTTACTTCCCCATCGATCCCGGATATCCGCTGGCGCGAAAGCAATTCATGCTCGACGACGTGCAACCTCCAGTCGTGATCGCGACCGTCGAAGCGGTGGACACCATGCCGCAGGTGCCCGGGGTCGAGCTGATCTCGCTGGACGATCCACAGGTTCGCGCCCTGGTCGACAGCGACGATGTTGATCCGCTGTCGCGGGAGCTGCGTCGGCCGCACCCCGATGACCCGATGTACCTGGTCTTCACCTCCGGGTCCACCGGCAAGCCGAAAGGCGCCGTGGGAACGCATCGCTCGATGGCTGCGCGTCTCGACTGGCAGCTGCGGCACTACCCGCCGCGAAGCGACGATGTTCGACTGGCGCAGGCCTCGATCACGTTCCTGGAAGGCGGCATGGAGATGCTGGCCGGCCTGGCGGCCGGCGCGACCATGATCCTGGCCGACGACGCCGAGCACCGCGACCCGGAGGCCCTCGGGGACCTGATGAACCGGTATTCGGTCGCCCAGGTGACCGCGGTGCCCAGCCTGGTGTCGGCGCTGGTGGACAGCCGGCCCGACGCCGTGCGTTCGCTGTCGCGACTGGTGTGCGGTGGGGAGCCGGTGAGCGCGGCGCTGCTGCAACGCCTGGTATCGGTGTGCGCCGAAACGGACGGCGCCGGCACCGAGCTGCTGAACAACATCGGTTCCACCGAGACCTCCGGCGCGGTGTCCCGCGGGCCGCTGGGCCTGCCGAATCCCCTTGTCGGAAAGCCGGTCCCGGGGGCGCAGGCCTACCTGCTCGACGATGGGCTGCGTCCCGTGCCGGTCGGCGTCGTGGGCGAGCTGTACTACGCCGGTGACCAGCTCGCGCGAGGATACTGGAAACGCCCGGGCCTGACCGCGACGCGGTTCATCGCCAATCCCTATGGCGCCGAGCCGGGTTCGCGGTTGTACCGCAGCGGCGACCTGGCCCGGTGGACCGAGGACGGTCGACTGGAATTCACCGGGCGTTCCGACCACCAGGTGCAGGTCCGCGGTTTCCGCGTCGAGTTGGCCGAGGTCGAGGCGGCCCTGGCGGGCGCCGCAGGCGTCGCCGCCGCGGCGGCCCGCACCTGGGAGGTGCACGGCGGCACCTCGCTGGCCGGATACGTTGTGCCGCAACGCCCGCTTACCGATGACGCCGCGAAGGCGACGTTCGCGGGCGAGGTGCGCGCGGCGATCGCCACGACCCTGCCGGGCTACATGCTGCCGTCGTCGCTGACCGTGCTCGACGTGCTGCCGAAAACCGAGTCGGGCAAGCTGAACCGGCCCGGGTTGCCGCGGCCGGCGGTCAGCACCGGCGGGCAGACCGAACCGACGCGCACCGACACCGAACGCGCGCTGGCCAAGGTGTTCGCGGAACTGCTGTCCACCCCGGACGTCGGGCGCTCCGACGACTTCTTCGCCCTCGGCGGCGACAGCATCCTGTCCGTGCAGCTCGCCTCGCGGGCCCGGGCGGCCGGCCTGGCCGTGAGCCCGCGGATGATCTTCGAGAACCCGACGGTGCAGCAGCTGGCGGCCGCACTCGATGCGCTGGGCGACGAGGGAGCCGTCACCGAACAGGACGAGCAGCCGGCCGACACTCGTTTCGAGCCGATGAGCACGTCCGGACTGTCGCCTTCGGATCTGGCTGCCGTGACGCAACTCTTCTCGTCGTCGCGCGAAGGTACGACATGACAGCTGCCCAAAGCGATGTCGCGCCCGACATCGAGGACGTGATGGCGCTGAGCCCGCTGCAGGAGGGCTTGTATTCGCTGACCACGCTCGCCGAATTCGCCGAGGGTGAAGCGGCGGACGACCCGTATGTCATCGGGATAGCGGCGGACATCTCCGGCGAACTCGATGTCGCGTTGCTGCGTGAGTGCGCGGTGCAGATGCTGGTGCGGCACCCGAATCTGCGGGCCAGCTTCTTCAGCCGGGGGATCCCGCGGCCGGTACAGATCGTGCCGTCGCGCGTCGAGCTGCCCTGGACACTGGTCGCCGCCACACCCGAGGACGTGCCCGCACTGGAAACCCGCGAGCGCCAACGACCATTCGACCTGGAGCGTGGGCCGGCCATTCGCTTCTTGTTGATCGAATTGCCCAGTGCGCGATGGCGCTTGGTGCTCACCGCCCATCACATCGTGATCGACGGATGGTCGCTGCCGGTGTTCGTCAACGAGATGATGGTTCTGTATCAGGCCGGTGGCGACCCGTCGGCGCTGCCCGCGGCGCCGCGGCCCTACCGCGACTACATCGGCTGGCTGGCGAGCCGCGACCCGGTGACCAGCCAACGCGTTTGGCGCGAGCACCTGGCCGGGCTGCCGGGTCCCACCCTGCTCGCAGCCGCCCTGGGGTCCATCGAGACGACCGACGGGCAGCAGACGGCGCTGCCCCGCACCACCCGGCTGCGACTGCCGGCCGACGCCACCAGGCGGTTGGTCGAGGACGCCCGAAAGCGTGGCATCACGGTCAACACCCTGATGCAAATGGCGTGGGCGTTGGTGTTGTCGCGGCTTACCGATAGCCGCGATGTGGTCTTCGGGGTCACGGTTTCCGGGCGGCCGCCCGAACTGGCCGGCGTCGAGACCATGGTCGGTCTGTTCATCAACACCGTGCCGCTGCGCGTGCGACTCGACCCGGCCGCGACCGCCGGCGAGCAGTGTCGCGCCGTGCAGCGCGACGCGGCACTGCTGCGCGAGCACAGCTATCTCGGGCATGCCCAGCTTCGCGCCCTCGGCGGGGTCGGCGAAATGTTCGACACCCTGCTGGTCTACGAGAACTTCCCGCTGGACGGGCTGACCGCCAGTGGCGAATTGACAGCCGGCGGTGCGACTTTCCGGCCGTCCGCCCTGCAAACCCTGTCGCATTTCCCGATTGCGATCGCCGCCCACATGGAAGGCGGCGAGCTGGTGGTGTTGATCGAAGCGCTCGACGGGGCGCTGGGCGCCATTCCCGCCGCCACCTTCGGGCAGCGGGTGCTCACCGCCGCCGAAAGGCTGCTGCAGGGCTGGGAGCGTCCGCTGCGCGACGTCAGCGTCCTGCTGGGCGGCGAGGCGGAACCGCTGCGGGCTGCCGGTGCGCCAACGCCGGTATCGCCGTTGAGCATCCACGCCCGGTTCGCCGACGTCGTGGCCCGTGCACCGGACAACCCGGCGCTCAGCTGGGCGGGTGGCGCGCTGAGCTACCGCGAGCTGGATCTTCATGCCACCCGGCTGGCGGCGCGACTCGCCCATAAGGGGGTCAAACCCGAAACTCCGGTGGGCCTCAAGCTGTCCCGCGGTCCGCAGTACATCATCGCGATCTTGGCAGTGCTCAAGGCCGGTGGCATGTGCGTGCCGATGGAACCGGGAATGCCCCGCGAACGGGTGGACTCGATCCTGCGTCAATCGGGCGCGTCGATCGTGTTGGACGACGCGCTGACCAAGGGGCTGCTGGACGCCCGCGAACCGCACGACGACGAGTTCAGCCCCGTCGACGTCGCAGCCGCGCAGGCCGCGTATGTCGTGTTCACCTCGGGCACGACGGGAGAACCCAAGGGCGTCATCGGAACCCACGGCGCGGTGAGCGCCTACGCCGACGATCACCTCGATCGCGTATTGCGGCCGGCGGCAGGCAGGCTCGGGCGGCCGCTGCGCATCGCCCACGCCTGGTCGTTCGCCTTCGACGCCGCGTGGCAGCCGCTGGTCGGCCTGCTCGACGGCCACGTCGTGCACATCGTCGACGAGCAGACCCAGACCGATGCCGAGGCGCTCGTCGCGCTGATCGCCGCGCACGGCATCGACATGATCGACACCACCCCGTCAATGTTCGCCCAACTGCAGGCTTTCGGATTGCTGACCGAGGCGCCACTGGCCGTGCTGGCGCTGGGCGGCGAGGCGGTCGGCAGCGCGGCCTGGGCCCGGATCCGCAACACCTGCGGCACCTCGCCGATGACGGCATACAACTGCTACGGGCCCACCGAGACCACGGTGGAAGCGGTGGTCGCCGCCGTCGCCGAGCACGACGAACCGGCCATCGGGCGGCCGACCCGGCACACCCGCGGCTACGTTTTGGATTCCGCGCTGCGCCCGGTGCCGTGCGGGGCGACGGGCGAACTGTATCTGGGCGGTGCCCAGCTGGCCCGTGGCTACCTGGGCCGCGCCCCGGAGACCGCGGCGCGCTTTGTCGCCGACCCGTTTGCGGCGGCCGAACGGATGTATCGCACCGGCGATCTGGTGCGCCGGTTGCCCGACGGCTCAGTGCAATACGTGGGACGCGCCGATGCCCAGGTGAAGATCCGCGGCCACCGCGTCGAACCCGGGGAGATCGCGGCCGCTCTCGAATCGCACCCCGCCGTGCGGCACGCGGGGGTGCTGGTGCAGCAGCGCCGGGGCGTCGCGCGGCTCACCGCGTACGTCGCCGCCGACACGACAGCGCGGCCCACCACGTCGGAGCTGCGGGCCATGCTCAGCACCCGGCTGCCGCGCTACATGGTCCCGCAGCGCATCATCCTGGTCGACGAAATCCCGTTGACCCCCAACGGAAAGCTGGACGAGACCGCGCTGGCCGCCTTCGACCACACCGAGTCGGAAGTCGGGGGGGCGACGCCGGAGACCGCCACGGAAACCGCGCTGGCCGAGCTGCTGGCCGAGCTGCTCGGGCAGCCGCGTGTCGACATCACCGCGGACTTCCTGCACCTGGGCCTGGACAGCATCATGGCGTTGTCGGTGGTACAGGCGGCGCGCGCACGCGGAATTGCGTTGCGCGCCAGGCTCATCCTCGAGTGCAGCAATGTCCGCGAACTGGCCGAGGCGATCGACTCGGAAGCCACCGCCGCCGCCCGGCAGGTGGACACCGGATCCGGGCCAATGCCGTTGCTGCCCAACGGTCGGTGGCTCTACGAATTCGGCGACCCGCGCCGGCTCGCGCAGACCGAAGCCATCCGGCTGCCCGAGACGCTGCGCCGCCAGCACTTGGACGCGGCTTTGGCAAGCATCATCGAGGGCCACGAGGTGCTGCGCACCCGCGTGGACCGCTCCACCATGACCCTGGTGCCGGTGGCCGCGGTCGATATCGCCGACACGGTCAAAGAGGTTGAGGTGGCTGGCGATCTGGCCGCGGCGGTATCCGCCCACGTCGCCGAAGCCGTCGACCGCCTGGACCCCGAACGCGGAAGGCTGCTGTCCGCGGTGTGGTTGCGACCGCCGACGGGGAAGAGCGTTCTGCTGCTGTCCGCCCACGTCGTCGCGCTGGACCCGGCGTCGTGGCGCGTGATCCTGGGCGAGCTCAGCGCCGCCCTGACCGCCTCGGCCACCGGCCACTCGCCGGCGCCCGTCCGCGAACACACCAGCTATCGGCGCTGGGCGGACGCGCTGAGCGCGCGGGCGCACCGGTTGGACACCGTGCAGTTCTGGGCATCCCAACTGGACGGCGAGGATCCCGACCTCGGTGCCAGAAGGCTCGATCCGAGCCGCGATCGGGCTCGCGACCTGATCGTCCGCAACGCCGCCACCGATGCCGACGTCACCCGCCGGCTGCTGGAGTCGGGCCTGCCGCTGCCCACGCTGCTGGTGGCCGCGACCGCGGCGACGGTGACGCGCTGGCGCGAGATGCGCGGCCAGGCCACCCCGCCCCCGCTGCTGGCACTCGAAACACACGGCCGCGCCGATGGTTTGGTGGACGGTCCGGGCGCACACACCATCGACACCGGGGATACGGTCGGATTGCTCAGCTCCATCTATCCGGTGCGGTTCGACTCGACGGATCCGCACCAGGTGAGGGAGAAGCTGGCCGCCATCCCCGGCGATGGACTCGACTACGGGTTGCTGCGCTACTTGCGCGATGACACCGCCGCGCGGCTCGCCGATTATTCACCGCCGCAGCTGCTGCTGAATTATCTCGGCGCCGCGCACACCGACGGCGGCACGGGGCTGCGGCTGGAGCGCGAGCTACTCGCCGGGTCGTCGCCGGTGCCGGAGCCGCAACTGGCGGTGCGCCACGAACTCACGATTGCCGCGATGGTGCTGAGCTATGACGGGGAGCGGGTTCTGGCCGCGCAGTGGCGCGCCCTGCCCGACATTCTCGATGCCGCGGATATTGCTGCGCTGCAGGCTCTTTGGGTTGATTCGCTGCGGGAGATGGTGAAATGAGCACACTTGCGATCGTGGGCGCCGGCGCCAAGGCGGTGGCCGTGGCGGCCAAGGCCTTCGCGCTGCGCGAAATGGGCGTCGAGGTTCCCGACGTGGTCGCGGTGGAGCGGATCGGCGTCGCGGCGAACTGGCAGGCCAGCGGTGGCTGGACCGATGGCGCGCATCGGCTGGGCACCAGCCCCGAGAAAGACGTCGGGTTCCCCTACCGCTCGGCGCTGGTGCCGCGCCGCAACGCCGAACTCGACGAGCGGATGACCCGCTACAGCTGGCAGTCCTACCTCATCGCGACGGCCTCGTTCGCGGAGTGGATCGACCGCGGCAGGCCGGCGCCGACGCATCGCCGGTGGAGCCAGTACCTGACCTGGGTCGCGGACCACGTGGGCATGAACGTGGTGCACGGTGACGTCGAACGAATGGCGATCGCCGGGGAGCGCTGGGCGCTGCACACGCACGAGACCACCGTGCACGCCGACGCGTTGATGATCACCGGCCCTGGGCAGGCCGAAAAGTCCTTGCTCCCAGGCAATCCGCGCGTGCTGTCGATCGCCCAGTTCTGGGACCGCGCTGCCAACCACGATCGGATCAATGCGGAGCGGGTGGCGGTGATCGGCGGTGGCGAGACGGCTGCGGCGATGCTCTATGAGCTGTTCCGGCACCGGGTTTCGAGCATCACCGTGATTTCGCCACAAGCCACGCTCTTCACCCGCGGCGAGGGGTTCTTCGAGAACTCGCTGTTCTCCGACCCCACCAATTGGCCGGCCCTCACGCTTGCCGAACGTCGCGATGCATTGGCGCGCACCGACCGCGGGGTGTTTTCGTCCCACGTGCAGGAAGCGTTGCTGGCCGATGATCGCATCCACCACCTGCGTGGCCGCGTCGCCCACGCGGTGGGCAAGGAGGGGCAGATCCGGTTGACGCTGGCCACCAATCGCGGCAGCGAGAATCTGGAGACGGTACACGGGTTCGACCTCGTCATCGACGGCTCCGGCGCTGACTCGCTTTGGTTCGCACCGCTATTCAGCCAGGAAGCCCTTGATCTGCTAGAACTGGGTCTGGGTGGGCCCCTGACCGCGGATCGGCTGCAGGAGGCGATAGGTTATGACCTGGCCGTCACGGACGTGACACCAAAGTTGTTCCTGCCGAACCTGTCAGGTCTCACCCAGGGGCCCGGGTTTCCCAACCTGAGCTGCCTTGGGCTGCTATCCGACCGGGTATTGGGATCCTCCGTCAGCCCGTCCAAGTATCCCGTGAGAAGGAGACACGATGAGCGCGAACCCCTTTGATGACGACAACGCGACCTTTGTGGTGCTGGTGAACGACGAAGACCAGCACAGCCTGTGGCCGACGTTCGCTGACACGCCGGCCGGCTGGCGGGTGGCGTTCGGTGAAGCCAGCCGCGCGGACTGCCTGCAGTACGTGGAACAGAACTGGTCGGACATCCGGCCCAAGAGTCTGATTGAGGCGCTCGCCGGGGAGTAGTACGGGGTCCTGGGGGCCGAAATTTCCGCCGCTAGCTGCTTGCGGCACAGAACAATTAGCGTGGTTTCACGCGTTGCGTCCGTAGCGACGTCGTAACGTGACCGACCTGAGACACAAATTCCGGAGTCACAGGGCACACTTACACCATCTTCAACCATGGAGACGTGTGACCGCGTGCGGCTATCCGCAGGATTTCCGCCTCGGTCCATGTGCATCGAAGGGGGACCTGTGAAATCCGTGAAGTCCATTGCCACGGGCGTGGCGGCAGTGACCGCCATTGGCGGCGCCGCCGCCGGTGTGGCTTCCACTGCAGCACCGATCGGCCTCGATCAGGTGCAACTGGCTGCGGTCGGCGCGCCACTGCCGCAGGACCCGCCGCCGCCTCCGCCTCCGCCGCCGGGAGCGCCGGGGCAGTTGCCGACGGCGGATCAGTTGGCGACCCTCTGCAACCAAGTAACCGACCCCGGCGTCAATTACAGGGACAAGATCAACTTCGTTGAAAACGGCGTCAGTCAAAACGAGGGCATGGTGGCCGACCACGACTTGAGGAAGGCCTACCGGAACGGGAACTTCCCCGAGCAGTTCAACGTGACGAACATCGCGCCGGCGGGTCCGAATATGGCCCAGGCCGATGTGGCCATCACGGGGCCGAAGTTCGCCGGACCGGTCAACAAGCACCTGGTGTTCGTCAACCAGAACGGAAACTGGGTCTTGCAGCACGACGCGGCGCTTGCTCTGGTGCAGGCGGCGACGGCGACCAACTAAGACTCCGGCTGGCAACACCGACGCTTCAAGCAAAACCCCATGCGCCTCCGTGAGGCGGCGCATGGGGTTTTGCCGTTCCCCTGGCGGCGGCGTACCAATGCACGTCCTCGCACAGCCGGCGCACAGTGTGCTCTTGTTTTTTCCCCATCGGATCGCCGTAACGTATCGGTGCCGAGACACGAAATACCAGACGCAACGGGCACGCCTACACCATCTGAGCCGCCACACCAGGCGGTGCGGATTGTCATGCGTTCGACACTCGTGCCCACCGAAGGGGGAACCATGAAGACCGTCAAGACCATTGCCACCGCGGTGGCCGCGCTGGCCATCGTCGGGGGCGCCGCCGCCGGCGTGGCGTCCGTCGCGACGCCGAGTTCGCTTTCCGCGGGGGTACGGCTCGCCACCGTCGGTGCGCCGCTACCGCAGGATCCGCCGCCGGCGCAGCCGATCGCCGGTGCCAACGTGCCGACACCCGATCAGCTGACGGGCGTGCTCAACAGCCTCGCCGACCCGAACGTGTCGTTCAACAGCAAGGGCAATCTGGTCCAGGGCGGCATCAGCGGCATGGAGGCGCACGTCGCGGACAAGAAGCTGCAGAAGGCCGCCAAGAACGGCGACCTGCCGCTGTCGTTCGACGTCACCAACATCCAGCCGGCCGCGGCCGGTTCGGCGACCGCCGACGTTGCGGTCTCCGGCCCCAAGCTGACGTCGCCGGTCACGCAGAACGTCACCTTCGTCAACCAGGGCGGCTGGGTGCTGTCGCGCGCGTCGGCGATGGAGCTGCTGCAGGCCGCCGGTCAGTGATCGGCGCCCAGCGCGCGCAGGTCTAACCGGGCGATGCGCGCCGGATCCGCGAGCACGTCGATCGCGCGGATCCGGCCGTCGCGCACCACGAAACCCATGACGGACGCCGCACGGCCGGCGATGAATATCACCGCGCCCGCGGCACCGTTGATGGTCGCGGCGCGTGCCTCGCGCTCCGAGCCCGCGTAACCACGGGCCAGCTGCGCCACCGAGGCCGCGCCCTGGGCGCGGAAGACGGGCGCGGTTGCGCCGAAGTCTCCCCGCAACACCACGTCGGGATCCAGCACCGCGACGAGGCGGTCGAAGTCGCCGCTGCGCCCCGCCGCGAAGAAGGCGTCGACCACCTCGCGTTGAGCGGCCAACGTGCCGTCGGGCACCGGATCGGCCCGCTCGATCCGGCGTCGTGCCCGGCTGGCCAGCTTGCGGGCCGACTCCGGCGTCCGGTCGACGATGGCCGCGATCTGATCGAACGGCACGGTGAAGACGTCGTGCAGGACGAACGCCAGCCGCTCGGCCGGCGGCAACGTGTCCAGCACCACGAACAGCGCCAGCCCCACCGCGTCGGCCAGCATCGCGCGGTGTTCGGGATCGAATTCACCCTCCGCCTCCACGATCGGATCCGGCAGGTGACCCACCAGGTCCTCGCCGCCGCGAGTCCGGCGGTCGCGCAACACGTTCAGGCAGATGCGCGCCACCACCGTGGTCAGCCAGGCGTCCAGGTTGGCGATGCCCGCCCCGCCGTCCGATTCGGCGCTGCGGCTCAACCGCAGCCACGCCTCCTGCACCGCGTCCTGGGCGTCGTCGATCGAGCCCAGCATGCGGTAGGCGATGGCGCCCAGCTGTGGTCGGGCCGCCTCGAAGCGTGCCGCCAGCGACGCCTCGGCCGTCACGGCCGATCGGTCTCGGGCAAGGCGCACACCCGGTCACCGGAAAAGCCCGACGACCCGATGTCGAGCGCGATGTTGAAACGGGCCCGAAGGTTGCCCAGCGTGATCACGTGGGTCAGGCCGACGAGCTGCGCGGCGTCGAAATGCGCGCGCAGCGCGTCGAACAGTTCGTCGCTCACCTCGACCGGGGTGCGGCTGATCGCGGTGGCGTACCGCAGGATCAGCTTGTCGACGTCGGAAAAACACGGGGCGTTCTGATAATCGGAGAGCGCCAACAGCTCCTCGTCGGTCATGCCCCAGCGGCGCGCGATCTGTGAGCCGAGGTCGATGCAGTATTCGCAGCGCACCGTCGTCGCCGCCTTCAGCTCGGCCAGCGCCCGCTGGCGGGGACTGAGGACGTCCAGCTTCGACTCCGCCTGCTCCAACTTGCCGTAGGCGTTGAGCAATCGCGGGATATGGGCATACATCCGCAGCGGTTCCAGCATCCCCGCGGTTTCCAGCCCGGTCATCTGCGCGAGCTTGCGCTTGGTGAAAAAGAAAGCGATCTTGGCGCCGAGGCCGGCGTCGCGGTCGGAGACTCCTTGCAGCCGTGGCATGGCGATCCTCCTGGCAAGTTGTGTTGTTAACCAACGTCCTTACTAGGTCGACACGCGGCGAGCCCCGAACGTGACAATTAGCCGGGCGCGCCCAGCGGCATATCCATGTCGTACACCCGGGCGTGCAGCACGGTGCGGTTCCGCAGCGCGGCGCGCACCGCACGATGCAGCCCGTCTTCGAGATAGGTGATGCCCTTCCACCTCACCGCGTGCGGGAAGAGGTCGCCGTAGAAGGTGGAGTCCTCGGAGAGCAAGCGGTCCAGGGCGAGCACCGTTGTGGTGGTGACCAATTCGTCGAGCCGGATCTGCTGCGGCGGTATCTGGGACCAATCCCGGTAGGACAGGTTGTGTTCGGGATACGGCTTGCCGTCGCGTACGCCCTTGAAAATCATCGGCCGACCTTTCCCGACTGATTGCTGTGGCCCGACCGCTTCATTCTGAAAAGGCTAGCCCGAGTCACTTTCGTCAGCACCGATGCGTGCGCGGAAAGCCTTCCGGGCGTCCCCGCCTCCTCGCGGCGACGACGGGCCGTGATCCCGCGGCCACCGAGTCGCCGAACCGCCGCTGATAACGGTCGGCACCGCCCGAGCCCGTAAAATGAATCCGGTCAAGGCGGTATCGAAGGAGGTGGCGGCCGGTGGGAAGTGCCGATGACCGTCGGTTCGAGGTGCTGCGTGCCATCGTCGCCGACTTCGTCGCCACCAAGGAACCGATCGGTTCCAAGGCGTTGGTGGAGCGCCACAACCTGGGCGTCTCGTCCGCCACCGTCCGCAACGACATGGCGGTGCTCGAGGCCGAGGGCTACATCACCCAGCCGCACACCAGTTCCGGGCGGGTGCCCACCGAGAAGGGGTACCGCGAATTCGTCGACCGGCTCGACGACGTCAAGCCCCTGTCCTCGGCCGAACGCCGCGCGATCCAGAGCTTCCTCGAGTCGGGTGTGGACCTCGACGACGTGCTGCGTCGGGCGGTCCGGCTGCTGTCGCAGCTCACCCGGCAGGTGGCCGTGGTGCAGTACCCGACGCTGTCGTCGTCGACGGTGCGCCACCTGGAAGTGATCGCCCTGACCCCGGCGCGGCTGCTGATGGTCGTCATCACCGACTCCGGCCGCGTCGATCAGCGGGTCGTCGAACTCGGTGACGTCATCGACGACCACGAACTTTCGCAGCTGCGGGAGATGCTCGGCCAGGCGCTGGTGGGAAAGAAGCTGTCGGCCGCGTCGGTCGCGGTGGCCGACCTCGCCGGACAGCTGCGCAGCCCGGACGGCCTGGGCGACGCCGTCGGCCGCTCGGCGACGGTCTTGCTGGAATCCCTCGTCGAGCACACCGAAGAGCGCCTGTTGCTGGGCGGTACCGCCAACCTGACCCGCAACGCGGCCGATTTCGGTGGCTCCTTGCGCTCCATTCTGGAAGCGCTGGAGGAGCAGGTGGTGGTGCTGCGGTTGCTGGCCGCCCAGCAGGAAGCCGGTAAGGTGACTGTGCGCATCGGCCACGAGACGGCCGCCGAGCAGATATTGGGCACCTCCGTGGTCACCACCGCCTACGGCACCTCCGACACCGTTTACGGGGGAATGGGTGTGCTGGGGCCCACCCGGATGGACTATCCGGGAACTATCGCCAGCGTCGCTGCGGTTGCCCTTTATATCGGCGAAGTCCTGGGTGCTCGATGAACGCGCACCCGCAGGGTGGGTAGGCGCGGGGAAAGACCAGGTATAGGAGAGTCAAGCGTGGCACGCGATTACTACGGGCTGCTCGGCGTGAGCAGAAACGCCAGCGACGCGGAGATCAAGCGCGCGTATCGCAAGCTGGCGCGCGAACTGCATCCCGACGTCAACCCCGACCAGGCCGCGCAGGCGAAATTCCAGGAGATCAGCGTCGCCTACGAGGTGCTGAGCGACCCCGAGAAGCGGCGGGTCGTCGACCTGGGCGGTGACCCGATGGAGGGCGCGGCCGCGGCGGGCGGCGGCTTCGGCGGCGGCTTCGGCGGGCTGGGCGACGTGTTCGAGGCCTTCTTCGGCGGCGGCTTCAGCGGCGGCGCGACCTCCCGCGGCCCCATCGGGCGGGTGCGGCCGGGCTCGGACTCGCTGCTGCGGATGCGGCTCGACCTCGAGGAGTGCGCCACCGGCGTCACCAAGCAGGTCACCGTGGACACCGCGGTGCTGTGCGACCGATGCCAGGGCAAGGGCACCAACGGCGATTCGGCGCCGGTGCCATGCGACACCTGCGGCGGCCGCGGCGAGGTCCAGACGGTGCAGCGGTCGCTGCTGGGACAGGTGATGACCTCACGGCCGTGCCCGACCTGCCGTGGCGTCGGTGTCGTCATCCCCGACCCGTGCCACCAGTGCATGGGCGACGGCCGGGTGCGGGCCCGACGCGAGATCAGCGTGAAGATCCCCGCCGGTGTCGGCGACGGCATGCGCGTGCGGCTCGCCGCGCAAGGTGAGGTCGGGCCCGGCGGCGGGCCAGCCGGTGACCTGTACGTCGAGGTGCACGAACAGGCCCACGACGTCTTCGTCCGCGAGGGAGACGACCTGCACTGCACGGTCTCGGTGCCGATGGTCGACGCGGCGCTGGGCGCCACCGTCACCGTCGACGCCATCCTGGACGGCGTCAGCGAGATCACCATCCCGCCCGGCACCCAGCCGGCGTCCGTCATCACGCTGCGCGGCCACGGCATGCCGCACCTGCGGTCCGGCACCCGGGGCGATCTGCACGTGCACGTCGAGGTGGTGGTTCCGGCCCGGCTGGATCACCGCGACACCGAATTGCTGCGCGAGTTCAAGACGCGCCGCAGCCGCGACGTCCCCGAGGTCCGGTCGACCCACGCCGGCGGCGGCCTGTTCAGCCGGCTCCGCGAAACCTTCACCGGACGCTAGACAGGGGCCGGCGAAGGCGCGCACATGGTCGCGACGCTGTTCTACCTCGACGATCTGCCGCAGCCCGGCTCGCTCGCCGTGCTGGGCGGTGACGAGGGCTTTCACGCCGCCACCGTGCGGCGCATCCGTCCCGGCGAGCAACTTGTGCTCGGCGACGGCGCCGGTGCCTTGGCCCACTGCGAGGTGGAACACGCCGGGCGCGACGGCCTGCGCGCGCGGGTGCTCGAGCGCTGGAGCGTTCCGCCCGGCTGCCCGGCCGCGACGGTCGTGCAGGCGCTGCCCAAGTCGGAGCGTTCGGAGCTGGCCATCGAGCTGGCCACCGAAGCCGGGGCCGACGCGTTCCTGGCGTGGCGGGCCGCGCGGTGCGTGGCCAACTGGCAGGGCAACCGGGTCGACAAGGGGCTGCGGCGGTGGCGCGCCGTCGTCCGGTCGGCCGCGCGGCAATCCCGCCGCGCGCACATCCCGCCGGTCGACGGCGTGCTGTCCACCGCGGAGCTGGCACGGCGGATCCGCGACGAGGTGGCCGCCGGCGCGACGGCGCTGGCCCTACACGAGTCGGCCACCGACCGACTCGCAGATATCGGGCTGGCCCAAGCGAAATCGCTGCTGCTCGTCGTCGGTCCCGAAGGTGGGATCGCCGACGACGAGATGGCAGCGCTGTCCGACGCAGGCGCGGTGGCGGTGCGGCTCGGTCCCCAGGTGCTGCGGACGTCGACCGCCGCGGCGGTGGCCCTGGGCGCGCTCGGCGTGCTGACCCCGCGCTGGGACCGGCGCGGCGACATCCCGGCAAACGGCCTCACGCTGCAGGTTCGCGACACCGACCCGTCGTCGAGTACGTTGCTGAACACTGACCAACCCGGGCCCTCGGCGTAGACTGAGACGGCCCAGCAACCTACCGACAAGCCGAGAAAGCAGGCATCGAGAGCCACGTGACGCCCCGCGAGACCAGCGCTGCTGACGCAGCCGGAGCCGTCCCGGCCTCTGCTCAGGTTCGCAGCAGCATCGACGTTCCGCCCGATGTCGTCATGGGCCTGTTGGGTTCGGCGGACCAGAACCTGCGTGCCCTGGAGCGCAGCCTCAATGCCGACCTGCACGTGCGCGGCAATGCGGTCACCGTCGCGGGTGAGCCCGCCGACGTCGCGCTCGCCGAGCGGGTGATCTCCGAACTGATCGCCATCGTCGCCGGCGGTCAGTCGTTGACCCCGGAGGTGGTCCGGCACAGCGTCGCCATGCTGGCCGGCACCGACAACGAGTCACCGGCCGAAGTGCTCACGCTGGACATCCTGTCGCGGCGCGGAAAGACGATCCGGCCCAAGACGCTCAACCAGAAGCGCTACGTCGACGCCATCGACGCCAACACCATCGTCTTCGGGGTCGGCCCGGCCGGCACCGGGAAGACCTATCTGGCGATGGCCAAAGCGGTCAACGCCCTGCAGACCAAACAGGTCAGCCGCATCATCCTGACCCGCCCGGCCGTGGAAGCCGGTGAGCGCCTTGGCTTTTTGCCGGGCACGCTGAGCGAGAAGATCGACCCGTATCTGCGGCCGTTGTATGACGCGTTGTACGACATGATGGATCCCGAGCTGATCCCGAAACTGATGAACGCCGGGGTCATCGAGGTGGCGCCGCTGGCCTACATGCGCGGCCGTACGTTGAACTCCGCGTTCATCGTCCTCGACGAGGCGCAGAACACCACCGCCGAGCAGATGAAGATGTTCCTCACCCGGCTCGGCTTCGGGTCGAAGATCGTTGTCACCGGCGACATCACGCAGGTCGACCTGCCGGGCGGCGCCAAGTCGGGCCTGCGCTCGGCGATGGAAATCCTGGACAGCGTGGACGACATCCATGTCGCGGAGCTGACCAGCGTGGACGTGGTCCGCCACCGGCTGGTTTCGGAGATCGTCGACGCCTATGCGAAGTTTGAAGAGCCCGGTCTGACGATGAACCGGGCGTCGCGGCGGGCGACGGGCTCGCGCGGTCGTCGATGATGGTGCGGTGAGCGGGTTTATGAGCATCGAGGTATCCAACGAATCGGGTATCGACGTCTCCGAAGCCGAACTGATCAGCGTCGCGCGGTTCGTGATCGCCAAGATGGACGTCAACCCGGCAGCCGAGCTGTCGATGGTGCTGCTGGACACCGCCGCGATGGCCGACCTGCACATGCGCTGGATGGATCTGCCCGGCCCGACCGACGTGATGAGCTTTCCGATGGACGAGCTCGAGCCGGGTGGGCGTCCGGACGCCCCCGAGCCGGGCCCGTCGATGCTGGGCGACATCGTGCTGTGCCCGGAATTCGCGGCAGGCCAGGCCGCCTCGGCGGGGCACAGCCTGGGGCACGAGCTGGCGCTGCTGACCATCCACGGGGTGCTCCACCTGATCGGCTACGACCACGGCGAGCCGGATGAGGAGAAGGAGATGTTCGCCTTGCAGGACCGGCTGCTCGAAGAGTGGGTCGCCGACCAGGTCGAGGCCTACCGGCAAGACCGCCAAGAGGAGCGGGACCGCCGATTGCTCGACAAGTCAAGGTATTTCGACAATTGAGGGTCCTCAAGATTCTGGCGGCCGCCGCCATCGCGTTCGCACCGCTGCCGGTGTTGGTCACCACCAACGCCCCGGCGGCGCAGGCGGCCCCGTGTGCCGGCGCGGGATCCAACCCCGTCTCCTGCCAGCACTGCATGTTCTACGTGAACGCCTATCACACGGCGAACGTGTGCAGCGAGGATCGCCGCGGGGTGCAGGGGCCACCGAGCAACGCGCCCACGCGGGCGCCGGAGGTTCCCATTCCGGTGTACGAGCCGCCGCCGATGCCGCCGCCGGCGCAGAACCCGCTGGTCCTGCCGCCGCCCAATTCGGGTCAGAACGTCCCAGTGCTGGAGATCCCGCCGCCGGGGCCCGACGCGCCGCGCAACGCCCCGGTGGTGGCACCGCCGCGCGGCCTGGATGCGCCGTCGCTGGCGATCGCCGCGGCCAAGGCCGCGCCGGTGTCGCGCGTCGACCCCGCCAACCCACCGAAGCCGCCCACCCAGATCGACTTCGACCAGCAGGTGCAGAACGTCGTGAGCTCGCACCGGGACAACGTCGACATCCTCAAGATCGACGACCAGAAGTTCGTCCGCCCGCGCCACTGGGACTACCTCGACTACGACGACGCCTACCGCCGCCCGACCATCTACAACCCGCTCAATCAGGCGATCACGTTCCGCTACTTCTACAACGGTGCCTACCAGCAGGCCTACCTGCCGCGCGGAGGACGGATGGTGCTGGACGCGACGACCGTCGGCGTCGTCCCGTTCACCGCGGTCGGCGACAGTTACGTGGCGGCCGGCAGCTTCTACGGCGGGGGTTCGATACCACTGAACGGGTACAACGGCCCGCCGCCGCCCGATTACAAGCCGCCGGCACCCCCGAAGCTGTACGAGAACGTCACGGTGTTCGTCCCCGCCAAGGATGAGACCGTCGAAGTGGGCCACGTGTCGGTGGTGGGTCACGACGGTAGCCAACCCGCGGGCGCCCAGGACACCTTTCTGCTCGACGATTCCACCCTGGCCTTTGGGCAGATCGACAACTCCACCAGCGCCCCCTCCCAGATCCGGGTGATCAAGACGCAGCCGACGCCAGGCGTCGGCCCGACCGACGATGGCAGCTTCCTGGTGCTGCTCGCGGTCCACCATCAGGAGCCCGGGCAACCCAACCAATCCATCTGGACTATGGCGCTGCGCTACGGTGGATTCGCGGTCGTGGTGTGCCTGGTCGCCTGGCTGCTCGCTCGCCGGAGCCGGACCGAGGAGCAGGACGCTGACACCTAGGTATGTCGAGAATTGACGGGCTGGTCTGAGCTGCTCGGCGCAGTCGCGCTGATCGCGTTAGGCGGACTTTTCGCGGCGATCGATGCGGCGATCAGCACGGTGTCGCTGGCCCGGGTTCAGGAGCTGGTGCGCGACGAGCGGCCCGGCGCGGTGGCCTTGTCCAAGGTGATGTCGGAGCGGCCCCGCTACATCAACCTAGTGGTGCTGCTGCGGATCACCTGCGAGATCACCGCGACCGTGCTGCTGGTGGTGTTCCTCTACGACAACTTCGGGCTGCGCTGGGGATTGTTCGGCGCCGCGGCGATCATGGTGGTGACCAGCTTCGTCGTGATGGGGGTGGGGCCGCGCACCCTCGGCCGGCAGAACGCCTACTCCATCGCGTTGACGACGGTGCTTCCGCTGCAGGCGATCTCGTGGCTGTTGATGCCGATCAGCCGGTTGCTGGTGGTGCTGGGTAACGCGGTCACTCCCGGGCGCGGCCTGCGGAACGGGCCGTTCGCCTCCGAGATCGAGCTGCGTGAGGTCGTCGACCTGGCCCAGCAGCGCGGCGTGGTCGCCGCCGAGGAGCGCCGGATGATCCAGTCGGTCTTCGAACTCGGTGACACCCCGGCCCGCGAGGTGATGGTGCCGCGCACCGAGATGATCTGGATCGAAAGCGACAAGTTCGCCAGCCAGGCCATCAACCTGGCGGTGCGCAGCGGGCATTCCCGCATCCCGGTGATCGGCGAGAACGTCGACGACATCGTCGGCGTCGTGTACTTGAAAGACCTTGTCCAGCAGACGGTTCTGTCCGGTGACGGCGGCCGGACCCCGCCGGTGTCGAAGGTGATGCGTCCTGCGGTCTTCGTGCCCGACTCCAAACCCCTGGACTCGCTGCTGCGGGAAATGCAGCGCGACCGCAACCACATGGCGCTGCTCGTCGACGAGTACGGCGCGATCGCCGGCCTGGTCAGCATCGAAGACGTGCTCGAAGAAATCGTCGGCGAGATCGCCGACGAGTACGACCAGGCGGAGACGGCGCCGGTAGAAGACCTGGGCGACAAGCACTTTCGGGTGTCGGCCCGGCTGCCGATCGAGGACCTGGGCGAGCTGTATGACGTGGAATTCGACGACGATCTCGACGTCGACACCGTCGGCGGGCTGCTCGCCCTGGAATTGGGCCGGGTCCCGCTGCCGGGCGCCGAGGTGGTGTCACACGGTCTGCGGCTGCAGGCCGAAGGCGGCACCGATCACCGGGGTCGGGTGCGGATCAACACCGTCCTGCTCAGCCCGGTCGAATCCGACGGTTCATCCGATGGCGAGGTATCCGAGCAGCATGACTGAATTCCGGTCCGGTTTCGTGTGTTTCGTCGGGCGCCCCAATACCGGGAAATCGACACTGACGAACGCGCTGGTCGGGAGCAAGGTCGCGATCACCTCGATGCGGCCCCAGACCACCCGGCACACCATCCGCGGCATCGTGCACCGGGACGACTTCCAGATCATCCTGGTCGACACGCCCGGCCTGCACCGGCCGCGCACGCTGCTGGGCAAGCGGCTCAATGACCTTGTGCGCGATACCTATTCCGAAGTCGACGTGATCGGGCTGTGCATCCCGGCCGATGAGGCGATCGGTCCGGGGGACCGGTGGATCGTCGAACAGATCCGCGCGACCGCACCCAAGACGACCGTGGTGGCGATCGTCACCAAGATCGACAAGACGCCCAAGGACCGGGTGGCCGCGCAGTTGGTGGCGGTCAGCGAGTTGGTCGGTGGCTCGGCCGAAATCGTGCCGGTATCAGCGGTGACCGGCGCGCAGGTCGACATCTTGATCGAGGTGCTCGCCGCCGCCCTGCCGCCCGGCCCGGCGTACTACCCGGACGGTGAACTGACCGACGAACCCGAAGAGGTCCTGATGGCCGAGCTCATCCGGGAGGCGGCGCTGGAGGGTGTCCGCGACGAGTTGCCGCACTCGCTGGCGGTGGTCATCGACGAAGTCACTCCGCGGGAGGACCGCGACGACCTGATCGACGTGCACGCCCTGCTCTACGTCGAGCGCGACAGCCAGAAGGGCATCATCATCGGCAAGGGCGGTGCCCGGCTGCGGGAGGTCGGCACCGCCGCGCGCGCCCAGATCGAGAAGCTGCTGGGCACCAAGATCTACCTCGACCTGCGCGTCAAGGTGGCCAAGAACTGGCAGAGCGACCCCAAACAGCTTGGCAGACTAGGCTTTTAGCGCCGGTGCTGGCGCATTTGGAGAAGGCCGTATGCCAGGAGTTGCGCGGGGTTCGCCGCGTCAGGCCAGCACTCGGATGGTCCGCAATGACGGGTCGGCCGCGTCGGGGAGATTCATGCCGGCGTTGAGGCCCGAGCGCAGATAGTCCAGCACCGCATCGTTGAGACGCTCGCCGGGGACGACGGCGGGAATGCCCGGGGGATAGGGCGTGATCTGTTCGGCGGCGATCCGGCCGCCGGCGCTCTCGGTGGGTATGGCCTCGACCCGTCCGAAGAACGCATCCCGCGGCAGCTCGACGGTCTCCAATTGCAGGTCCGCCGGCGAGGGCAGCGCGATGCGCGGCGCCGGCTCGAAGTCGTCGGCCGCGGTTCGCCATGCCCGCAGGGCATCGGTGAGACGTCCCAGGGTTTCCTTGTCGTCCGCCATGGACAAGGTGGCCAGAATCCGGCGGTGATCGCTCATGCCCAGGTCGATATGCGCGTGCGCGCGCAACCAGTCGGAGGCCTGGTAACCGGAGGTTCCCGTGGCCGATACGTCGATCAGCACCTGCATCCGGTCCAGGTCGTGGGAGGCCTGCGCGCCGAGCAGTTCCTCGTCGAGCACCTCCACATCGGGGATGAGTTCGATCTCCTCACGCGCCTGCCGCGTCAAATCCAGTGCGGCACTGAGTAATTCGTGACCATGCTGCACCATCTGCCGGCGCCACCCGTCCATGGCCGCATACAGCAGGACGTTGGGGCTGGTCGTCATCAGCAGATCGGCGCAACCGGAAAGGCGGTCCTGGTCGATCAGGTCGCCCTGCACGTGGAACACCGAGCCCTGCTCGAAACCCGCGCCCATCTTGTGCACGCTCACCACACACACGTCCGCGCCCGCGTCCATCGCCCAGGTCGGCAGGTCCTCGTGAAACGGTAGGTGCGCCCCCCACGCCTCGTCGATGATCAACGGCTTCCCCCGCCGGTGGCATACCTCGGCGATGCCGGCGATGTCGGCGCAGGTGCCGTATGGACTAGGACTGACCACCAGCGCACCGGCGGCGTCGGGGTGTTTGGCCCAGGCCTCCTCGACCTGCTGCGGCGAGGGCGGATGAGAGAAGTGGTGCTCGGCGTCCCATTGGGGCGTGATCCAGCGCGGCTGCACACCGGAGAAGATCAGGCCCGCCACGATCGACTTGTGGCTGTCGCGGCCGACCAGCAGGCTGCCGTCCCCGCCGGCGACGGCCATCATCGCCGCCCGGACCGACAGTGAGCTGCCGCAGGTGGAGAACCAGGCCATCTCGGCGCCTACGGCCTCGGCCATCAGGTCTTCGGCGCGCTTGAGGTATCCGTTGCTGCTGCGGCGGTCATCCAGGCCGCTGCTGGCCAGCACGTCGTCCAGGAACGGCTCGCGGCCCAAGACCGCCAGGACCCGATCGTCGACGCCGCGGCCTTGCCGGTGGCCCGGCGGCGTGAATCCGTACCGGTTCTGGTTCCGATAATCGGCCAGCGCATCGAGCAGGGGAGCGGTCGATTGGTCCATGACGGACGGATACCCCGCTTGTCAGCGGCTAATTCGCACCGGGCGCGTCGGTGGTCTGGTCCCACCACGACTGGGGCTGTCGGCTCGCCCAGCCGCAGACGGCCTCCAGCTCGGCGGCCAGCGAGATCAGCATGCCCTCGCTGTTCGCCGGACCCATCAGTTGCACACCGATCGGCAGGCCGTCGGACGTGAAGCCCGCCGGGACGTTGATCGACGGCCAGCCCAGCACGTTCCACGGGAACGTCAGCGGGCACGCCGCGATCATGGCGCGGTCGGTGCCGAAGCCACTCAACCGGTCGAAGGCGCGCGCCAGCGGCGGCGGTTGGGCCGTGGTCGGCGCCAGCACCACGTCGACGATGTCGAAGATCGACCCCACCCGGCGCTGGTCGGCCTCTTCGTGGCGGCGGGCGGTGCGCAGGATCGCCTGTCCCAGCACCGCGCCCAGGCGCAGGTTGGACAGGGTGCGGGGGTCGAGCACGACGCCGTCGCCCAGCCGCTCCTCCCAATCGCGGAGGCCCGAGGTGGAGCGGGCGAGGAAGTCCCAGGACAGGCGCACGCCGTAGTCGGGATTGCCCGGCACCACGGTGTGGCCCAGCAGCTCGAGTTGCTTGCCGACGGCCCGCGTCGCGGCCAGGATCTCCGGGTGCAGTTTCGGCCGGAAGCCGGTGTACGGGAACCGGGTGGACAGCGCGATGTTCAGCGGGCCGGGCGCCTTGCCCACGTAGTCGGACGCGGTCAGCGGGGGCGGCTTGTGCCGGTCGCCCTCGACATTGCCCGACGCGGCGTCGAGCACCAGCGCCGCGTCGGCCACGGTGCGGGCCAGCACACCGTTAACCGTGATGCCGTTGAACGCCTCCGGCAACGGCCAGGTCGAGATGCGTCCGCGCTGTGGCTTGATGCCGACCAGGTGCGTCCAGGCCGCCGGGATCCGGATGCTGCCGGCGCCGTCGGAGCCGATGGCGGCGGTGACCAGTCCGGCGGCCACCGCGGCGGCGCTGCCGCCCGACGATCCACCCGGGGTGTGCCGGCGCGACCAGGGGTTGCGGGTATGCCCGAAGCCGGGGCCGCTGGTGAACGGCCATTGTCCGAGCTCGCAGGTGTTCGTCTTGCCGACGATCACCGCGCCGGCCGCCTTGAGGCGGCGCACCACCTCGGCGTCGTGCGTTGCGGGGGCGACCGACCCCTCGGTCCCGAATGCGGTGGGCACCCCGGCAACGTCGACGTCGTCTTTGACGGCGATCGGGACCCCTAGCAGCGGGGCGGTGTCACCGGCCGCGCGTCGCCGGTCGGCCTCCGCCGCGTCGGCCAGCGCCGACTCGGTGAGCACCACCCGGAAGGCGTTCAGGGTGGGCTGGCTGGTGTGGATGGCGTGCAGGGAGCGACCCACCAGCGTGGTGGAGGTCACCGAGCGGCTGGCCAGCTGATAGAGCAGGTCAGTGAGTGTGGGCAGGCGCCGGTGGCCGGATCCGGAAATGGACCCAGGACCCGACCCGGCAGCGCCAATCACGGGGTACGAGACTAACGGCGCGGATACCCGTAATGTCGCGGCGGGGTGCAAAACTATGGTGATGCGGCTATACCGAGACCGAGCTGTTGTGTTGCGCCAGCACAAGCTCGGCGAAGCCGACCGGATCGTCACCCTGCTGACTCGTGATCATGGACTGGTCCGTGCGGTGGCCAAGGGCGTGCGCCGCACCCGCAGCAAATTCGGTGCGCGGCTGGAGCCGTTCGCGCACATCGACGCGCAGCTACATCCCGGCCGCAACCTCGACATCGTCACCCAGGTCGTCTCCATTGACGCGTTCGCCACTGACATCGTCAACGACTACGGCCGTTACACCTGCGGCTGCGCCATGCTGGAAACCGCCGAACGCCTCGCCGGCGAGGAGCGGGCGCCCGCCCCGGCCCTGCACGGGCTCACGGTGAGCGCGTTGCGGGCGGTGGCCGACGGCCGCCGGTCCCGGGACCTCCTGCTGGACGCCTACCTGTTGCGCGCGATGGGCATCGCCGGGTGGGCGCCCGCGCTCAATGAGTGCGCCCGTTGCGCCACCCCCGGTCCCCATCGGGCGTTCCACGTCGGCGCCGGCGGCAGCGTCTGCACACACTGCCGCCCGGCCGGTTCGACGACGCCGCCGCCGGGGGTGCTGGATCTGATGTCCGCGCTGCACGACGGCGATTGGGACTTCGCCGAGAAGACCCCGCAATCGCACCGCAACTACGTCAGCGGTCTGGTGGCCGCGCACCTGCAGTGGCACCTGGAGCGACAGCTCAAGACGTTGCCGCTCGTGGAACGGACGTATCACATCGACCGGACCATCGCCGACCGGCGCGCGGCGCTGATCGGGCAGGATATGGACTGTGGCTAAACTCTGGGCCGGCGGCTCTGCTCGAAAGTCCGAGCGCGCCACGGCGTCTGCCGATTTCCCGCAGCTGCCCCCCGCACCCGCCGACTACCCGGTGTTTCCCGACAAGTCGACCTGGCCGGTCGTCTTTCCGGAGCTGCCGCCGTCCCCCGACGGCGGGCCGTCCCGGCCGCCGCAGCACATCTCCAAGGCGGCCCCGCCTAGAATCGAGGCCGGTCGACTGCCCAACCATGTGGCCATCGTGATGGACGGCAACGGCCGCTGGGCCACCCAGCAGGGGCTGACCCGCACCGACGGCCACAAGGCGGGCGAGGCGGTGGTCATTGACATCGTCTGCGGCGCAATCGAACTCGGCATCAAATGGCTCAGCCTGTACGCCTTCTCGACGGAAAACTGGAAACGGTCCCCCGAGGAGGTCCGCTTCCTGATGGGCTTCAACCGCGACGTGGTGCGCATGCGTCGGGTGAACCTGAAAACGATCGGGGTCAAGATCCGGTGGGTGGGCTCGCGGCCACGCCTGTGGCGCAGCGTGATCAACGAACTGGCGATCGCCGAGGACATGACGAAGGACAACGACGTCATCACGGTCAACTATTGCGTCAACTACGGTGGGCGCGCCGAAATCGCGGAGGCCACAAAGGAAATCGCGCGCCTGGCCGCCGCCGGCCGGCTGAACCCAGAACGCATCACCGAGTCGACGGTGTCGCATCACCTGCAACGGCCCGACATTCCCGACGTCGATCTGTTCCTGCGGACCTCGGGGGAGCACCGGTCCAGCAATTTCATGCTGTGGCAGGCGGCGTACGCCGAATACGTCTTTCAGGACAAGCTGTGGCCGGACTACGACCGCCGCGATTTGTGGGCCGCGTGCGAGGAATACGCCTCCCGCAACCGCAGATTCGGGAGCGCATGATGCCATCGCTGCAGGAGCGCCTGGCGTCGATACTCGGCGAAGTTCTCCCGCTCGACGAGGAGGCCGACGGCGCGGTCACCGTGCGCCACGACGGCACCATCGCCTCGTTGCGGGTGGTGAACATCGCCGAGGGCCTCGACCTGGTGTCGCTCACCCAGATACTGGCGTGGGACCTGCCGCTGACCAAGAAGGTCAGCGAGCAGGTGGCCAAGGAGGCCCGCGACAGCAACTTCGGCAGCGTGAGCCTGATCGAGAAGGTCAATGAGAAGGCGGTGCAACGCAATTCGGGCAAGGGCGCGTCGAAAACCGCTGACGTGATGATGCGCTACAACTTCCCGGGCGGCGGCCTCACCGACGACGCCCTGCGGACGCTGATCCTGTTGGTCCTGGACACCGGGGCCGGGATACGTCGGAAGCTGACGGCCTGACCCGCTAGCGGCCCCCGCATTCCGAACAGGTGCCGAAGATCTCGATGGTGTGGCTGACGTCGGAGAAGCCGTGTTTGGCAGCCACTTCCGCCGCCCATTCCTCGACCTCGTGATCGCCCACCTCGATGGTGGCGCCGCAGCTGCGGCACACCAGGTGGTGGTGATGGTGCTCGGAACACCTGCGGTACACCGATTCACCGGTGTCGGTGCGCAGCGTGTCGATCATCCCGGTCGCGGCCATCGACTGCAGCGTCCGGTAGACCGTCGTCAGCCCGATGTTCTCGCCGCGGCGGCGCAGCTCGTCGTGTAGCTCTTGGGCCGAGCGGAACTCGTCCAGCGTCTCCAGCAACGTGGAGATGGCCGCACGCTGCCGGGTGGAGCGGACGCTGCTTCCGGTCATTGGCGCGGCTCCTCACTGGCGTGCGCGACGGCGTCCACCACGATGTGCGCGAGGTGATGATCGGCGAGCCGGTAGAGCACTTCGCGACCGGACCGCTCCCCAGTGACCACCCCCGCCGCCTTCAGAATCTTCAGGTGCTGGCTGACCAGCGGCTGGGGCACGCCCAGCGCATCCACCAGCTCGTGCACGCAGCGGTGGGACTCGCGCAGCTGCAACACGATCGCGATCCGCACCGGCGCGGCCAGCGCGCGCAACAACTCGCCGGCGGCGTCGAGGATGTCGCGTGGCGGCGGGACGGGGTAGGCGCTGACTCCGGAGTGCCCCGCGGCGCCGAGCGCGTCGTGGTCGTGGGCGACCACGCCGGGGTCCGAGTCGCCGTCGTCGGCGGCCGGCATCGATGCGGAAGGTGACGGGGACGTCATCATGGGAGCGGCATCACCTCGAGAAGTGCCAGGTAGTGGGAAAGTATCCGCAATTGAATATCGTTATCGGCTGCCATCCACTGTCACATGCATGATGACGCATGTCAAAGAGCGCGGCGTCGATCGCTACCATGACTGATGCTCTGCGCACCGCGGTTGACCGCCGCGCGTGCCCGCCCGAACCCGGAAAGGGAGTGCACCGCCCCGTGGCGTCCGTCATCGACACCGTAGTGAACCTGGCCAAACGGCGCGGCTTCGTCTTTCCCTCCGGGGAGATCTACGGCGGTACCCGGTCGGCGTGGGATTACGGCCCGCTGGGTGTGGAGTTCAAAGAGAACATCAAGCGGCAGTGGTGGCGCTCGGTGGTCAGCGGTCGCGACGACGTGGTGGGCCTGGATTCGTCGATCATCCTGCCGCGCCAGGTGTGGGTGGCCTCCGGCCACGTCGAGGTGTTCCATGACCCGCTGGTCGAGTCGTTGATCACCCACAAGCGCTACCGCGCCGACCATCTCATCGAGGCCTACGAAGCCAAGCACGGCCATCCGCCGCCCAACGGGCTGGCCGACATCCGCGACCCGGAGACCGGCGAGCCGGGCCAGTGGACCGAGCCGCGCGAGTTCAACATGATGCTCAAGACCTACCTGGGCCCGATCGAGACCGAGGAGGGCCTGCACTATCTGCGCCCCGAGACGGCGCAGGGCATCTTCGTCAACTTTGCCAACGTGGTCACGACCGCCCGCAGGAAGCCGCCTTTTGGAATCGGCCAGATCGGCAAGAGTTTTCGCAACGAGATCACCCCGGGCAACTTCATTTTCCGGACCCGCGAGTTCGAACAAATGGAAATGGAGTTCTTCGTCGAGCCGTCGACCGCGAAGGAATGGCATCAGTACTGGATCGACACCCGCCTGCAATGGTATGTCGACCTGGGCATCGATCCGGAAAACTTGCGGTTATTCGAGCACCCCGCCGACAAGCTGTCGCACTACTCCGATCGCACGGTCGACATCGAGTACAAGTTCGGCTTCGCCGGTAATCCGTGGGGCGAGTTGGAAGGCGTCGCCAACCGCACCGATTTCGACTTATCGACGCACGCAAAGCATTCCGGTGTCGACCTGTCGTTCTACGACCAGGTCACCGACACCCGGTACACGCCCTATGTCATCGAGCCGGCCGCCGGCCTGACGCGGTCGTTCATGGCGTTCTTGATCGACGCCTACGTGGAGGACGAAGCCCCGAACGCCAAGGGCAAGATGGAAAAACGCACGGTGCTGCGTCTGGACCCGCGCCTGTCTCCAGTCAAGGCCGCGGTGCTGCCGCTGTCCCGTCACGCCGACCTGAGCCCCAAGGCACGGGACTTGGCCGCCGAGTTGCGCAAGTTCTGGAATATCGAATTCGACGACGCCGGTGCGATCGGGCGGCGTTATCGACGCCAGGACGAGATCGGTACGCCGTTCTGCGTCACCGTCGATTTCGACTCACTCGAGGACAACGCCGTGACGGTGCGACAGCGCGACGACATGACCCAGGAGCGCGTTCCGATGAATGCCGTGTCCGATTATCTGGCGGCGCGCCTGAAGGGTTGTTGATCGGCCAGTCCTGCCGCGGCCTTGTATATTGTCTGACCCGTTGCGCCGCCGCACGTCTGATGGTCCCGGGCGGGTGCCGATGCGCCGTCACCGACGCCGGATTTCCGAAATAAGGTTTGTTTAAAGTTCGGCCTTTCGCGGTGATGGTGCCCTAGGATCCCCTGTGGGGCATAAGTAGATAGCTAATGGCCGCGGGCGGATGTCGGGCCGTCCGGGGTAGGTGCCGTTGACCGGTCGGTTGGGGTTGCAAATGATTCCCGCGTTTGTGTTCTTCCCTCCTGAGATCAACTCGGCCTTGATATTTGGCGGCCCCGGGGCCGGGCCTCTGTTCGAGGCGGCCTCGGCGTGGGATGGGCTGGCGGTTGAGCTGTCGTCCTCGGCATCGTCGTTTCACACCACGGTTTCCGATTTGGCAGGTGGCGCCTGGATGGGGCCGTCGTCGATGTCGATGACCGCCGCCGCGGCGCCCTATGTGGAATGGCTGATCATCGCCGCGGCGCAAGCAGAGGTGGCGGCGCTGCAGGCCCGGATCGCGGCGTTGGCTTTCGAGGGCGCTCTGGTGGCGACGGTGCCGCTGCCCGAGGTGCTGGCGAACCGGGCCCGGCTGCTCGTGCTGATCGCGACGAACTTTTTCGGCATCAACACCGCGGCCATCGCCCAGACCGAACTCGAATACGTCGAGATGTGGGCGCAGGATGTGGCGGCGATGTTGGGCTATCACGCCGGGGCTCAATCGATGGCGCAGGCATTGCCGGAGTTCAGCGTGCCGCCCGCTGCACTGGGGGGTAGCGCGCCGTCCGCGGACCTGGCGGGCCTGGCCGGATTGGTGACGGCTCCCCTGAGTTTGGCGTCGCAGTTCTTCCAGGGCCTGTCCTCACTGGGGACCGCGTTCGCGTCCCAGCTGCAGTCGGTGCTGGGTGCGCTCTCGCCGGCGGTTTCGTTGCTGTCGTCGACGCCGGTGGCGACCTTGACGACTGTGGCGCAGGCCGGGGTGTACCCGGCAACGGCGCTGATGACGCCCATGGTGACGCTCGCCCAGAGCGCCGGCCCCGCAGGCCACGCCGCGGCGTCGGCGCCCGCAGCCGCGCCGGCACTGGCACCGGCATTGGTCGGTGCGACCAGCGCGCCCCTCAGTGCGCCACACAGTTCGGGCAGCGCGCTGTCTGACCTGCAGCCGTTGGCCGGTGGCGGGTTGGGCGCCTTGGGCGTCGCGACGGCCGGCCTGGGGAGCGCGCGGTTCATCGGGTCGATGTCGGTGCCCGCCGCGTGGGAAGGGTCGATGCCGGCGTACATCGCCACCCCGGCGATGTCGGGCGTGGGCTCCGGAGCACCGGCCGCCGCGGCGGCTACCGGGGCGAGCAGCGGCGTGCCGATGGCGGCGATGCCGGTGAATGACAAGAGCCCCGAGGGTGAGGACCGCGGGACCCGGGCGCAGGTGGTGAGGTCTCGTCCCAAGGTGGTTCCACGCAATCGTCCGGGATAGCGTGGCGGTGCTGCTGTTGCAGGCGTGAGTATTGTGCAAATCGGCGCGAATTCAATACTTTTGGTTACGCGTGCTTGCGCGGCGACGGGCGTCGTATCGCGACACGCGAATTCATCCGGTGCGTCTAGTAAAAACTCGAGCCGGTCTACTCGTTCAGCGGATAAGCCGGGCGGGCCATTTCCGCGACGCGTGCAAAACCTCGTCCGCGCGTCGGGTGCGGCCTCGATGAGTCCCTAAGTCGTTGCGCGCCAACGGGTATGGGTTCGGCGACCCGTGGCATGACCGCGTAGTCGAGCGTCGGGGCCCGGCGTTGACGGTGCGGCCGACGGTGCTCGGCGACGACCGTCGCGTACTCGGCGGCCGCCCGCGCGCTGTCGAGCACGTGCCCACAAAATCAAAATTGGCAATTCCCGCATATTTTCTTCAGTTTGTCTTACGATGTCACCGGTTGGTGTAAATAGATTCGCCACAGCGCCCGAACGCTCTATCGGCTGTGGAAGGGGGCAGGGGTGCTTTTGCCTCTCGGTTCGCCGTTGCCGGATGACACGGTGTCGGCAGTTCGAGGTGAGTCCGGCGTGCTCGGTGGGCTGTCGGTTCCGCTCAAGTGGGGCGTTGTCGTCCCACCAGATGACTACGACCACTGGGCGCCGAAGCCGGACGTCGGTGCCGAGGCTCCCGAAGAGACGCTCGACGTCCCCCGCCCGACAGCCGTTGCCGACGGAGTGTGGAGCGGTTGGGAAGGCGACACCGTCCCACGGACCCCGGGCGTGATACCGCATTCGCCGGCGGCCGGCTGAGACCGGAGCAAGCCCAAAGCAGGATCGCCGGCGTCAGGCGCTGTTCAGAATCGGCCGCCGCCGCCCATGAAACCGCCGCCGGACGAACCCCCGCTGCCGCCGAACGAGGTCGGGCTCCAGCCGCCGAATCCGCCCCGCGTGCCTCCGCTGAGCACGTTGCCGATGATGATGCCGCCCAGCATCGCGCCCATGTCACTGCCGCCGCGGCCCATGTAGGCACGCTGCGCCAGTTGCACGTCGTCGTTGGCGAGGGACTGCGCCGTCGCGGCCAGCGTCGACGCCGCATTGGCGTGGGCGATCGCCTCCGTCGGCGCCGTCGACCGTTTGTCCTCTGCCGCTTGGAGATGCCGTCTGGCCTCGGCCAGCCGGGTGCGCGCCTCGGGGCCGATGCTGCCCCGACGCGTGTCGACGTAGTCGGACACCGCGCGCACCCTCGACTGCGCGGTGAACAGCGCCTGCTCCAATGACCGGTTCAGCTGTTCGGCGGCAGCCTGCTCCTGGGCCAGCGTGGCCAGGAGCCCGTTGAGGCCGGCGTCGGCCTTGGTCAGCTGACTGAACTCGCCCAGCGGATCGTCGGCTGCGCCGGCTCGCGCGCTCTCGACGGCCCTGACGGCCGCGTCGCGCGCCGCGACGAGATCACCGCGGTGCGCCGTCTTGGCGTTCGGTGATTTCTTCAGCAGTTGGTCTGCGCGCTCGATGCCGTTCTGGATGTCGGTCATCGCCGCCGGCAACCGGTCAATGGCGTGCTGAATGTCACCGGCCGCGTTGTCCACCGCGTCGAGCAGCGCGCGCGCCTGGCCCAGCGCCGACTCCGCGGCGCGGACGGCATCGACCAGGCCGGCCTGCTGACCGCTGATTGCATGGGCGGCAAGCTCACGGGCGCTGCCGATGTTGCGGTCGGCGAATGCCAGGCGCTCCTTGGCCGCCGTGACATTGCCGGACACCGAGGTCAACGCGGCAGCGCTGAAGTCCTTGTGCAGCAGCGCAAGTCGTTCCTCGGCCGGTGCGATGCGGGTGGTGAGTTCCACGTACTGCTGGGTCAGCGAGTCAAGTCGGGTCGGGGCGTTGATCACCAAATCGCGCAACTTCTCGAATGCCTCTGTCTGTGACTCCAGTTCGCGGTCGGCCCGCGCCGCCGAGACGATCACCTGGGTGAGCAACTCGCGGCGCTGCGCCGGCGTCTCCGGCGTCGCGTCGTCGAGCTGCTGGCGGATCGTGAATGCCTGGGACAGAGCCGCTTTCGCGTTCGTCACGGCCTGGGTGAATGGCTGGGTGCGGTTCTCGCCGAACTCGCTGACCGCCAGGTCCAATTCGTTTGCACTGGTGCGTACCGCATTGTCGACGTCCACCACCAGCGCGCGGGACAGGTCGTCGAGTGCCTGCGGGGGCACCGCGGCCAGCGCAGCGGCGTCGGTGGGGTCGACCCGGCGTGCCGCGGCCAATGCCGCTGCCCGGCGGCGCCGGCCCCGATAACGCATGACCAGCAACAGGACTGCCAACGAGACGAGAATGCCCGCCAGCACGGCCAGCAGTGCCACCCGGCCCGACGAGCCGGGCGAGGTGTCGAGCCCGTTGGCCGCCGCGACGGCGGCCCCGCTCCAATCCCCGTTGTGCAGCGCCGGCTCGATCTTGTTGCGCCGCAACTGGTCGACCTGCTTTGCGTTGATGCTCTTGATCGTGGAGGGCACCAGGAAGGCGTATTCGCGGCTGGTGGTGCCGACGGCCAGCAGCGCGTCGTAGTCGCCCAGGTCGCTGCTGCTCACGGTGCGCTGTGCCCATCCGACCGGGGTCTGCCCGGAGAAGTTGTCGACGTAGACCACCCACAGCCGGATGTGGCGATCGGTGTAGAGCTTGTTGAGAGCTGAGCTGACAGCGCTGTGCCCGGAAGTTGACAAGGCTCCCGCCGGATCAGTGATGTAGTCGGCCAACCGGAATGGTGGTTGCGCGCCGGCGGGCGGCGCCAGCAGCAGGCCGCCGCCGAAGCTGACCGTGAGGATCGTCGCGATCGCGGCGATCAGGCGAGCGGTGCAACGCATAGGGCCAATCTAGCCCCGCCGCGACACACGCCAGTAGGCCTGAGTTGAGCCAGACTTCGGCGGGCATTCCCTGGCAGACTGTGCGTCGGTGACCAGGAATCAGCACGACCCATACGACGACTTCGACCGTCAGCGACGGGTGGCCGAAGCGCCGAAGACTGCGGGTCTGCCGGGTACCGAGGGTCAGCACCGCAGCGACTTCGCCCGTGATCGCGCGCGCGTTCTGCACAGCGCCGCGCTGCGCCGGTTGGCCGACAAGACCCAGGTGGTCGGCCCCCGCGAAGGCGACACGCCGCGCACCCGGCTGACGCACTCGCTCGAGGTCGCCCAGATCGGGCGGGGGATGGCGATCGGGCTGGGCTGCGACCTCGACCTGGTCGAGTTGGCGGGACTGGCCCACGACATCGGCCACCCCCCCTACGGCCACAACGGTGAAAAGGCACTCGACGAGGTCGCAACGGATTATGGCGGCTTCGAGGGTAACGCTCAGAACTTCCGGATCCTGACCAGTCTCGAGCCCAAAGTCCTTGACGAGCAAGGCAATAGCGCGGGACTGAACCTGACTCGCGCGTCGCTGGACGCGGTCACCAAGTATCCGTGGCCGCGCGGTGAAGGCCAACGCAAGTTCGGGTTCTACGACGACGACCGCGAGCCGGCAGCCTGGGTCCGGGCGGGCGCGCCGGAGGGCCGGATGTGCCTGGAAGCGCAGGTCATGGACTGGGCCGACGACGTGGCGTATTCGGTGCACGACGTCGAGGACGGCGTGGTCTCCCAACGCATCGACCTGCGGGTGCTCGCCGATGACGACGAGGCCGCCGCGTTGGCCAGACTGGGCGAGAGCGAATTCTCCCGGGTACGTGCCGATGACTTCATGGCGGCCGCGCGACGGCTCGCGGCCCTGCCGGTGGTCGCCGCCGTCGGCAAGTACGACGCCACGCTCGCCGCCTCGGTCGCGTTGAAGCGGTTGACCAGTGAGCTGGTCGGCAGGTTCGCCTCGGCCGCCATCGCCACCACCCGCGCGGCGGCCGGCCCCGGGCCCCTGGTGCGCTACCGGGCCGAGTTGCAGGTTCCCGACCTGGTGCGTGCCGAGGTCGCCTTGCTGAAAATCCTGGCGCTGCAATTCATCATGTCCGATCCGCGGCATCAGGAAACCCAAGCGGGGCAGCGCGAACGCATCCACCGGGTCGCGCACTGGCTGTACGCCGGGGCGCCCCGGACGCTCGACCCGGTCTTTGCTGCGGCCTTCAACACCGCGGCCGACGACGGTGCGAGGTGGCGGGTCATCGTCGATCAGATCGCCTCGTTCACCGAGGGCCGCCTCGAACGGATCGACCTCCGTCAGGCCGCCCCGTAGTCGCGGCGGGCATCTAGTGGTCCGGTCCGGCAGTCGGCGGGGCCGCCGCGAGTTAGGCTGCCCGACATGAAGAAATTCAGCGGCTCGCCCTTTGTGGCCTCCTTCTTGATGGGACTGCCCGTCGTCGCGATGACGGCCTGCAGTTCACCGCAGCATGCGAGCACCCAGCCGGGCACCACCCCGCCGGTGAAGAGCGGCGCTCCGACGTCGTCCGGGGAGACGACGACCCCGGCGCCGGCGGGCGGCTCGCTCAGCGCGGAACTGAAGACACCCGATGGTCGCTCGGCGGCCACCGCGACCTTCGACTTCACCGGCGGTTACGTGACCGTCACGGTGAAGACCGTGGCGCCCGGCATCCTGACGCCCGGCATCCACGGCCTGCACGTGCACGAGATCGGCAAGTGCGAGCCGAACTCGGTGGCTCCCACCGGCGGTGCGCCCGGGAACTTCCTGTCCGCCGGCGGTCACTACCAGGCGCCCGGCCACGCCGGGAAGCCGGAGAGCGGCGATCTGGCGTCGCTTGAGGTCCGTCAGGACGGCTCGGCGTACCTGGTCACCACCACCGACTCGTTCAACCGGGACGACCTGCTGGCGGGCAACAAGACGGCGCTGATGCTGCACGGCGCGCAGGACACCGAGAACGCGATGGACCGGGTCGCCTGCGGCGTCATCGGTACCGGCTAGCTTTCGCCGTCGCGCCTTAGACTGAGCCGATGTCAAGCCCGGCAGGTTCACGCGCGGAGGGCGATGCCCGTGCCCGGGGTCGCGGCCGGATTCCCGACCGCGACATCGCGGCCATCCGCGAACGGGTGCGCATCGACGAAGTCATCGGTGACTACGTCCAATTGCGCCGTGCCGGCGCCGATTCGCTCAAGGGCCTGTGTCCCTTCCACGACGAGAAGTCGCCGTCGTTTCACGTCCGCCCCAACCACGGCCACTTTCACTGCTTCGGCTGTGGTGAGGGCGGCGACGTGTACGCGTTCATCCAGAAGATCGAACATGTCAGCTTCGTCGAGGCGGTCGAATTGCTCGCCGACCGGATCGGCCACACCATCAACTACTCCGGCCCGGCGACCAGCGTGCAGCGCGACCGCGGCAGCCGCAGCCGGCTCGTCGCGGCCAACGCGGCCGCGGCGGAGTTCTACGCGGCGGCGCTGGAATCCGCCGAGGCGGCACCGGCGCGGCAGTACCTGACCGAACGGAACTTCGACGCCGAGGCGGCCCGTCGCTTCGGCTGCGGCTTCGCGCCGTCGGGCTGGGATTCTCTGACAAAACACTTGGTGCGCAAGGGTTTTGAGTTCAAGGAGCTGGAAGCTGCCGGCCTGTCGCGGCAGGGGCGGCGCGGACCGATGGACCGATTCCACCGCCGGCTGCTGTGGCCGATCCGGAGTTCGGCCGGTGAGGTGATCGGCTTCGGTGCCCGGCGGCTGTTCGACGACGACCCGATGGAAGCCAAGTACATCAACACGCCCGAGACGCTGCTGTACAAGAAGTCGAACGTGATGTTCGGCCTCGACTTGGCCAAACGCGACATCGCCAAGGGGCACCAGGCGGTCGTCGTCGAGGGCTACACCGACGTGATGGCGATGCATCTGAGCGGGGTGACCACCGCCGTCGCCTCGTGCGGCACCGCGTTCGGCGACGAGCATCTGTCGATGCTGCGCCGACTGATGATGGACGACAGCTTCTTTCGCGGCGAACTGATCTACGTTTTCGACGGCGACGCCGCCGGGCGGGCCGCCGCGCTCAAGGCCTTCGGCGGCGAGCAGAACCTGGCGGGGCAGTCGTTCGTGGCCGTCGCGCCGGACGGCATGGATCCGTGCGATCTGCGGCTGAAGTCCGGCGACGCCGCGCTGCGCGACCTGGTGGCGCGGCGAACCCCGCTGTTCGAATTCGCGATACGTTCGGCGCTCGCCGAGATGGATCTGGACAGCGCCGAGGGCCGCGTCGCCGCGCTGCGCCGCTGCGTGCCGATGGTGAGCCAGATCAAGGACCCCACGCTGCGCGACGAGTACGCGCGCCAGCTCGCCGGATGGGTCGGCTGGGACGACGTCGCGCAGGTGATCGACCGGGTGCGCAGCCAGGCCAAGAGCTCCAACCCCCAGGCCCGCGGCGGATCCGCGCCCAAGACCGCCCGGCGGGCGGCCGAGCCGGCGCCGGCCACGGCCCAAGCCGCCGCCAGCCGTCCGGACCCGCGCGACCCCACTCTGTGGCCGCAGCGGGAGGCGCTCAAGGCGGCCCTGCAGTACCCGGCGTTCGCGGGTCCGGTGTTCGACACGCTCACCGTCGAGAGCTTCACCCATCCCGGGTATGCGGCCATCCGCGCGGCCATCGAGACCGCCGGGGGTACGTCGAGCGGGATCACCGGCGCGCAGTGGATCGAGGCGGTGCGTGACCAGGCCTCCTCGCCCCTGACAGCCGGGCTGGCCAGCGAGCTGGGTGTGGAGGCCATCCAGGTCGACGAGGAGAAGCTGCCGCGCTACATCGGCGGTGTGCTGGCCCGGCTGCAAGAGGTGTGGATGGGCCGGCAGATCGCCGAGGTGAAGTCCAAGCTGCAGCGCATGTCGCCGATCGAGCAGGGCGACGAGTATCACGCCCTATTCGGCGACCTGGTGGCGATGGAGTCCTACCGGCGCAGCCTGTTGGAGCAGGCTAGCGGCGACGATTAGACGGCGCGAGCGCGTCGTCGGCCGAGCCCTCGACGTCGCGTTCCATGATGGCCGTCTGGTCGTCGATCTCCGCCAACGTGACGAAACCGGCGTCGGGGGAGATCCGATTGGCGACCTTGCGGCGTCCCCCCTCGATCATCGACTTGGCCACCGGACTGCTGGTCAGCGCGCGATAAGTCCCGACGAGCTGGTCGTATCGGCGACGCCCGGCCTTCGAACCCAGCACATAACCCAGTCCAAGCACCACGACATACCGGATCAAAACGTTCCTCCCGACTATCGATGGCTCCATCCTGCCTCACCGCCCGGGGTGCACGCGCGCTCGGCTGCGCCCGGCTGCGATCGCCACTGGTCCGCAGTTGGGTGCGGTCGTGCCAGTACGCTAGAGTCGTCCCGCGATCGGGTTAGTCCCCTGTAGCTCAATTGGCAGAGCATTCGGCTGTTAACCGAAGGGTTCCTGGTTCGAGTCCAGGCGGGGGAGCAAAATTCACTGTGCCGCTCTGCCGGTTCTCATTGACCGATCGCGATGCCGGCCGAATTTCCCGTCCACCCCGGCGTGGGTGGCAAGCCCAGATGTTCGCGCAACGTGTGGCCGCGGTATTCGGTGCGGAAGCTACCGCGTTCCTGCAGCAGTGGCACCACCTTGTCGACGAACTCGTCGAGGCCGTGCGGTGTCAGGTGCGGCACCAGGATGAAGCCGTCGCAGGCATCCGACTGCACATAGCGGTCGATCTCCTCGGCCACCTGCTGCGGAGTCCCGACGAACTGCTGACGACTGGTCACTTCGATGATCAACTCGCGGATGGACAGCCTGTCGGCTTCCGCGCGGGCCCGCCAGGCTTGGGCGACCGTCTTGGGGTCGCCGTGCCGGACCCGTCCGCGAGTGATGTTCGGGTTCTCGACGGGGTCGACGTCGGGCAGCGGGCCATCGGGATCGTAGCCCGACAGGTCCACGCCCCACACCTGCTCCAGGAACGCGATCGCGGTCGGGCCGCTGACCTGTTGTTCGCGAATGTGGCGGGCGTTGTCCCGCGCCTCGGCGGGGCTGTCACCGAGCGCGAACGTCGCCCCGGGCAGCACCTTGAGCTGGTCGGGATCCCGCCCGTAGGCCGCGGCGCGGGTCTTCACGTCGGCGTAGTAGCGCTGGCCCGCCTCGAGCGACCCGTGCAGCGTGAACAGGGCGTCGGCGTGCCGGGCGCCGAAGTCGCGGCCGTCGTCGGAGTCGCCGGCCTGCAACAGCACCGGGTGGCCTTGTGGTCCCGCGGGCAGCGAGGCGACGCCGCGGACATTGAATTGCGGGCCGTGGTGTTCGACGCTGCCGATGCGGGCCGGATCGGCATAGATTCCGGCATCGACGTCGGCGACGACGGCATCGGCGGCCCAGCCGTCCCAGAACTTTCGCGCCACGGTGATGAATTCCTCGGCCCGGTGGTAGCGGTCGGCATGGGCCAGAAACCCGCCGCGGCGGAAGTTCTCCCCGGTGAACGCGTCCGAGGAGGTGACCATGTTCCAGGCCGACCGCCCGTCGGACAGGTGGTCCAGCGTCGCGAATTGCCTTGCCACCTCGTAGGGTTCGTTGAAGGTGGTGTTGATGGTGCCGGCTAGGCCGAGCCTGTCGGTGACCGCGGCGAGGGCGGCCAGCACGGTGAAGGTGTCGGGCCTGCCGACGACGTCGAGATCGTGGATCTTGCCGCGGTGCTCACGCAGCCGCAGGCCTTCGGCCAGAAAGAAGAAGTCGAACAGCCCCCGCTCGGCGGTCTTGGCAAGGTGGACAAACGATTCGAACGCGATCTGGCTGCCCGCGCTCGGGTCGGACCACACCGTGGTGTTGTTCACCCCGGGGAAGTGTGCGCCCAGATGTATCTGCTTGCGGCGCCCCGCTTCTCGAACGCTCATCCGGTCAGCCCCCATCGCTTGGCGATCAGTTCATGCGAGCGCAGCCGGTCGACGTGCCGGTGCGTCACGGAGGTGATCACCAGTTCGTCGGCGTCGGTCGCCTGGTGCAGCAGCTCGAGACGGTCGGCGACCTCGTCCGGGTTACCGACGAATTGTGTTGCGGTGCGGTCGGCTACCAGCGCCTGCTGGTCCTCGGTCAACGGCTCGCAGAAGTCGGGGTCGGGGTAGGGGACCGCACCCTGGCCGCTGCGGATGGAATGCACCCAGCGGCCGTAACCGGACGCGAGGTGGCGCGCGGTCGCGCTGTCCTCGGCCACCACGACGTCCGCCGACACCACCACGTACGGCTCGGAAAGCCGGGCGGACGGTCGGAATGCGTTGCGGTAGGCGGTGATCGCGTCGAGTGCTGTGCCGGGGGTGATGTGGTAACTGGCGACGAACGGCAGCCCGCGGGCGCCGGCCACCTCGGCGCTCTGCCCCTTGGTGCTGCCGAAGATCCACGGTGTCAACTGGGCATGCTCGCCCGGAACGGCATGCAGCTCATGGCCGTTGACGCTGTAGGTGCCGTCCAGCATCGCCTCGATGTCGGCCAGCTGCTCGGCGAAGTCGGGGGGTTGCGCACACGGTTGCGCGAGCACCGACGCTTGAGCCCGGATCCGATCGCTTTTCATCAGCGGCGTCTGGTCGAAGGGGGTGGGGATGACGACGCCGCCCACCTCACGCCACGGCGCGGGCGCGCGTTCGGGTGGAGCCGCATCAGGGGACGTGGCGGCCTCCCGGCGCCGCTGCCCGGAGCGGCCCAGCCCCATATCGATGCGGCCGGGGTAGAGCGCATCGAGGATGCCGAAGCTTTCCACCACGGCGAGCGCCGTCGTGTGGCCGACCTGGACCGCCGCCGATCCGACGTGGATTCGTTCTGTGGCCGCGGCGATTTGGCCGATCAGCGTCACCGGTGACGAGCTGGCCACCGCGACGAAGTGGTGCTCGGCGAGCCAGTAGCGTCGGTAGCCCCAGCGCTCGGCATGCTGAGCCAGGTCGATGGTGTTACGCAGTGCCGTCGCGGCGTCGCTGCCCGCGCTGATGGGCGCGAGGTCGAGGATCGACAGGGGAGTGACGGTCACGACGGCACCGCCGCGTACCGATTGGGCGCCGACGCCAGGCCCAGGCGTTCGCGCAGCGTCTCGCCGTCGCGGTAGCCGGCGCGGAATCGGCCGGCGCGCTGCAGTCGCGGTACCAGGTCGTCGACGATGGCGGGCAGGTCGATGGCGTTGATCGCGGGCCGTAGCCGCACACCGTCGACTCCGGTGTCCTGCCAGGCGAGCACAAGCTCCGCCAGATCGCTTGCATCACCGGTGAATACGTGCGCATCGGACGAGATGGCCGTCGCCGGTGCCAGTGAATTGTCAGCCAGGGACACCACCAGGTCGGCGTAGACCCGGATCTCGCGTCCCGCGGCGCGCTGGGCGCGGCCCACGTCGGCCAGGATCGCGCGCAGTGAGCCCTCGTCGTGCGGGGTGACGAACACCAGGTCGGCGCCGGCGGCGGCGAATTCGTAAACCCGCGGCGCGTGCGCCAGCGCCGCCACCACCGGCTGGCCCTGGGGTGGCCGCGGGGTGATCGAGGGCCCCTTGACCGAGAAGTGCTCGCCGGCGAAGTCGATGTAGTGCAGCTTGTCGCGGTCGATGTAGCGGCCGGTCGCGACGTCGCGGACGACGGCGTCGTCCTCCCAGCTGTCCCATAGGCGGCGCACCACCTCGACGGCGTCGGCGGCCTCGTCGAACAATTCTTCGGGTTCGGGGGCGGCCCGCCGGCCGAACAGCGCCGCTTCGTGCGCGGTCGGGCTCACCCGCACCTGCCAGCCCGCCCGGCCATGCGAGATATGGTCAAGCGTCGCAATCGCTTTGGAGACGTGGAACGGCTCGGTATGGGTCACCGTGGCGACGGGTATCAGGCCGATGTGCGTGGTGATCGGCGCGATCCGGGCGGCCACCAGCGTGGCATCGGCGCGCCCCGCTAGGCGCCGCGGGGAGATTTCGGCCCGGCGGCCCGGCTGCACGTCCAGGCTGTCGTCGATGGTCAGGAAATCGAGCAGCCCGCGCTCGGCGGTGGCCGCCAGCGCGGCCCAGTAGCGTCCGCTGAGCTGCCCGCCGCCGGTCGCGTTGTGCGCGAACGCGTGTCGCCACGCCTGGGGGTGCCAACCGTAGCCATCCAGGCCGACCGCCAGATGCAGCTCGGTCATGATCGGACCCCGAGGGTGTCGCCGTCGCGCGTCGTGGTCATAACCCACTGTGCAACGCTGCGGACGGCAATGCATTCCATCGCCGGGTTATGTTCAGCGTGAGTAATACTTCGCCGAGCTCAACCCGGCACGGCGCGCCGGTGGGGATTCGATGCAGCGTGGCGAATACCGGCGGTCAGGGCGTGTTCAGCTGGGCTTCACGATCTTTCACAGATCAGATGGAGAAGTCCTCGCCGTGCCAGACACCGGCCTCCGGCGGCCTGATGACGTGATTGCTCTGGGCGCCGTCCGCGCGGGCCTCGAGTTTGGTCACCCGGGTCAGCAGCGACTGCAGGCTGACGCCGACGAGGTCGGGCATCATCGAGTCGTCCGGACTGCCGGGCCGGCTGCGGCTGATGACCTGTCCCGGCACGCCCACGACCACCGAGCTCGACGGAACCTCCTTGACCACCACGGCATTGGCGCCGATGCGGCTGTCGTCACCGATTTTGATCGCGCCCAAGATCTTCGCTCCGGCGCCGATCGTGACCCGATCACCGATGGTGGGATGGCGCTTTCCGGTGTCTCTGCCGCTGCCGCCGAGGGTGACGCCGTGGTAGAGCGTCACGTCCTCGCCCACCTCGGCGGTCTCGCCGATCACCACCCCGGTCGCGTGGTCGATGAAGAGACCGGGACCCAAGACGGCGCCGGGATGGATCTCGACGCCGGTCAGGATCCGGGTGATTTCGGCGGTGATGCGCGCGAGCAGCCTTGCGCCGCGCCGCCACAGCCAGTGATTGATGCGGTGACCCCAGATGGCGTGCACGCCCGGGTAGGCCAAGATCACCTGCAGCGTGGTCGGGACGGCCGGGTCGCGCTCCCGGGCCGCTCGTATGTCACGTCGGATGGCTTCGAGCATGGCTAGTCGGCCAGATCGGCGAACAACGGCGTGCTGAGGTACCGCTCGCCGAAGTCGGGCAGCACCACGACGACGAGCTTTCCGGCGTTCTCGGGCCGGCGGGCCACCTGCAGGGCGGCGACCACCGCCGCCCCCGAGGAAATACCGACCAACAGTCCCTCTTCGGCGGCCAGCCGGCGGGCCAGCGCGATGGATTCCTCGTTGCCGACGGCGATCACCTCGTCGACCAGATCCATCGCGAGCACCGGCGGGACGAACCCCGCGCCGAGGCCCTGGATTGGGTGCGGGCCTTTCTGCCCGCCGGACAACACCGGCGACGCGGCCGGCTCTACGGCGATGAATTGCGCCGAGGGCTTGCGTTCCTTGATCACCTGAGCGACGCCGGTGATGGTGCCGCCGGTGCCCACGCCGGCGACGAAGATATCGACCTTGCCGTCGGTGTCGCGCCACACTTCCTCCGCGGTGGTGGCGCGGTGGATCGCGGGATTGGCCTTGTTCTCGAATTGCTGTGGCACGAAATACCGTTGGTCGCTCTTGGCCAGTTCCTCGGCCTTGGCGATGGCGCCCGGCATGCCCTCGGAACCCGGCGTCAGAACGATCTCGGCGCCCAACGCGCGCAACAACATTCGCCGCTCGACGCTCATGGTCTCCGGCATGGTCAGCACGCAACGGTAGCCGCGGGCCGCCGCCACCAGCGCCAGGGCGATGCCGGTGTTGCCGCTCGTCGGCTCGAGGATGATGGTGTCCGGTTTGATCAGGCCCGCCTGTTCGGCCGCGTCGATCATCGCGACCCCGATGCGGTCCTTGACGCTGTTGCCCGGGTTGAAGAATTCCAGCTTGGCGACGACGTCGGCGACCGCACCTTCGGTGACCCGGTTCAGCCGGACCAGCGGGGTGTTACCGATCAATTTTGTGACGTTCTCCGCGATGCTCATCTACCTATTGTCTCCAACGACGTAGGACCAGGCCTCTGCCTGCCAGCTAATATCGAACTCTATGTTCATCTCGGTGGGGATGGCTAGCGCCACCGGGGTAAAGCGTTGCGACGCTTCATCCAGGGCCACCCCGGTGAGCACGCGTCCATGCAGATCGCCAACCGTTTTCGCGGTGAGGGTTATTTCTGAATCGACGGGCGCCTGACGGAGGTAGAAGTCCGTCCCGGGTTGGATCGCGCCGGTGACGGCGAAGCCGTCCGCGTCGACGAGTTCGTGGCCGTCGTTCGCGCTGAGTATCAGCGGGATTCGCACCTGAAACGGTCCGACGAGCCCCGCGTCCGCGGTGGCGTGGTGATCGACCAGCAGGGGTTGCTCGGTCTCGTGGGCGGCCATTCGCGCCTGCGCCAGCAGGTAGTTGTACAAATGCACGACCTTGTCGGCGTTGCGATGGTGGCGGGCGCCGGTGAGCCGGAAGCTGACGTGCTCGATCCTGGGTGTACCCGTCGCGGAGTGGGCGACCAATCGGTAGTAACGGTAGCCGCGCCCACCGCGGCCGTGGCTGCTCGACGACAGTGTGCTGCCCTCGCCCAGCGTGCGCTGATGACGGCCCTTGCCGGGACCCACGTTCAGCTCTGATCCTGAAACATCATGCCAGTCAACGCGATTGGCTGATTTCTGCAACCGCACGGTAGCGTCCACGCTCGAGGAGGTCCACACCGAATAGCCGCCGAGCTGTGGCGCGCCGTCGAACTCGAACGTGATCACCGGTCCGGACCGGTCAACCGCGACGGGCACGTTGAGCGGCCGGGTGTCCAGCGCCAGGCCATTGGTGAAAAACCAGATCGCGGCCTGCGTGGCCGCGATCGCCTCGTGTTCGTTGATGTTGGCCGGCCCCAGCGGATAACCGGCCTCGCGCACCTGTCGGCTCAGTTCGGCGGTGGAGCGCATCGGAAAGGAGTGCCGCAGGATCCAGCCGACCTCGGCTTCATGGCCCGACGTGCGCAGATGCGGCAGCGCGGACCAGGTGTCGACGCGGTAACGCGACGGGTGCTGCGGTGCGATGCCGGTGAAATCCAGCGAGTAGGCGGGCACATTCGGGTTGAGCCTGATCAGGTCGGTGCGCGCCCAGCTGCCATCGGTGAACACGACCCGATCGACGGTGTGAGAATACGTTCCACCCCGGTATCGGGTCATCCGGTTGAGCGCGGTTGATGGTCGCACCACGGAACGGCGGCGGGTTGCCACCGGTGCCAGGGCACGATTGGGCTCGGACAGAATCGTCATGGGTTGTTGATCTTCCTGAAAGGCTTGCCATGGGCCCGCGTCTGTACGCCGCCGGGCGATGACCCGGCGATACCGCCCTGAATTGGGCCGGCGCGGGGATTTCTACAGCGTCAGAGGGCTTGCGGAAATCAACAACAACAACAGCAACAACAAACGGCGCAGCGCGACGGGACAGAGCGCAGCTGTACGGGGTGTTGCATGGCCCCCACTATAGGGCATCGGCGCTTTTCGCTCGTTTCGCTCAGCCCTGCTGTAAACCTTCTGGCCATGTCGTACTGTTGCCTAGGCTCGGCGCGCGGAACCGCTTCTGGTGGGGGACGATAGATCCGCCCGATCCCGGCCGCAGTATTCGACCAAGCAGGAAAGGACCACGATGACGTCGGCTCAAAACGAGTCTCAGACACTTGGTGACCTCGCTGCCAGGCAGCTTGCCAACGCGACCAAGACCGTTCCCCAGCTCTCGACGATCACGCCGCGCTGGCTGCTGCACCTGCTCGGCTGGGTCCCGGTGGAGGCCGGCATCTACCGGGTCAACCGCGTGGTCAACCCCGAGCAGGTCGCGATCAAGGCCGAGGCCGGAGCCGGCACCGACGAACCGCTGCCGGAGACGTATGTCGACTACGAGACCAGCCCGCGCGAGTACACGCTGCGGAGCATCTCGACCCTGGTCGACATCCACACCCGGGTGTCCGACCTGTACTCAAGCCCGCACGACCAGATCGCCCAGCAGCTGCGGCTGACCATCGAGACGATCAAGGAACGTCAGGAATTCGAGCTGATCAACAGCCCCGAGTACGGGTTGCTGGCGCAGGCCACGCCGGAGCAGACCATCCAGACGCTCGCCGGTGCCCCCGCCCCGGACGACCTCGACGCCCTGATCACCAAGGTGTGGAAGACGCCCAGTTTCTTCCTCACCCACCCGCTCGGTATCGCGGCGTTCGGCCGGGAAGCCACCTACCGGGGCGTGCCGCCGCCAGTGGTGAGCCTGTTCGGCGCGCAGTTCATCACCTGGCGCGGGATCCCGTTGATCCCGTCGGACAAGGTGCCGGTGGAGGACGGCAAGACCAAGTTCATCCTGGTGCGCACGGGCGAGGAGCGTCAGGGCGTGGTCGGCCTGTTCCAGCCGGGCCTGGTCGGGGAGCAGGCGCCCGGGCTGTCGGTGCGGTTCACCGGCATCAACCAGTCGGCGATCGCGACCTACCTGGTCACGCTGTACACGTCCTTGGCGGTCCTCACCGACGATGCGCTCGCCGTGCTCGACGACGTGGCCGTGGATCAGTTCCATGAGTACAAGTGAGTACCGCGCGGTAGACGCCGAAAGCGACCTGCCCATCAGCGCCGCGGAGCTCGCGGCGCTGGCCACCCAGCTCTATGCGGCCAGCATCCGGCCGGGTCTGGACAGTCCGCCGCAGTCGGCTCCGGTGGCCCCGCGCGGCAGCGTGCCGGATGCGACGGCGGCGACGTCGGCCGGGCAGGCTGCGGCGGGCACGGCCGACGTCTACCCCGGTCCGCTCCCGCTGGTCGGTGGCCACGACGTCTACGTTCCGGCTCCCACCTCCAGCGCGCCGGAAGCCCCGCCCCAGGCCGTGCCGGTGGCCCCGCGCGGTAACGCCCCGGACGCCACGGCGGCGACGTCGGCCGGGCACGGGGCGGCCGACGTGTACCCGTCGCCTGTCCCGCAGCTGAATTTTTCCGACATCTATCTACCGGCCCCGACATCGGGCGAACCCGAGGCCCCGCCGCAGACGGTGCCGGTGGCCCCGCGCGGGGGAGCGCCCGACGCGACGCCAGCGGCTGCGGCCCCGTGGTTCGGCGGCGAGCCGATTGCGTTCACGGTGCCCGGCGGAATCGTGCCCACGGTGCCCGGTGTGTTGGCCGGGGCGACACCGGCCGTGCCCGCCGGCTCGCGCGGTTCGGCACCGTCGTGGCTGCCCGAGGCACCGGCCGTCACCGACCTGGGCTGGTCTGACGCGCCCGTGCCGGCACCGAACACACCGGCCGGCGACGACGCGGACTACTACTTCCTGACCAAAGCCGCTCCCGTGCCACAGCTTTCGGACGAGCACGAAATTTTCGATGTCAACGCGATCCGGGCGGATTTCCCGATCCTGAAAGAAATCGTCAACGGCAAGCCGCTCATCTGGTTCGACAACGCGGCGACCACCCAAAAGCCACAGGTTGTGATCGATCGGCTGTCGCACTTCTACGCCCACGAGAACTCGAATATCCACCGCGCCGCGCATGAATTGGCGGCCAGGGCCACCGACGCCTACGAGGAGGCCCGCGACACGGTGGCCGATTTCATCGGCGCGCCGAGCTCCGAGAACATCGTGTTCGTGCGCGGCACCACCGAGGCGATCAATCTGGTGGCGCATGCCTGGGGCGGCAAGCACTTGCAGCCCGGCGACGAGATCGTCATCACCCACCTCGAGCACCACGCGAATATCGTTCCCTGGCAGCTGATTTCGCAGAAGACCGGTGCGATCCTGAAGGTGGCCCCGATCGATGATGCGGGCAACCTGCTGCTGAACGAGTTCGAGGAGCTGCTGGGCCCGCGGACCAGGCTGGTCGCGGCCAGCCAGGTGTCCAACGCGCTTGGCACGGTGGTTCCGGTCGACAAGATCGTCGAGCTTGGCCACCGCTACGGTGCCAAGGTCTTGATCGATGGCGCGCAGTCGATTCAGCACATCCCGATCGACGTCGCCGAACTCGGTGCGGACTTTTTCGTGTTCTCCGGACACAAGATCTATGGCCCCACCGGAATCGGTGCCCTCTACGGCACCGAGGAGGCGCTGACCGAGACACCACCGTGGCAGGGCGGCGGTCATATGATCGCCGACGTCACGCTGGACCGGTCGCTGTACCAGGGACCGCCGACCAAGTTCGAGGCCGGCACCGGCAACATCGCCGACGCGGTCGGCTTGACTGAGGCGCTGCGCTATGTGCAACGGTTGGGCGTCGAGCGGATCGCCGCCTACGAGCACGCCTTGCTCGAGTACGCGACGCCGCGGCTGGCCGACATTCCGGGTGTGCGTCTGGTGGGTACCGCCGAGGAGAAGGCCAGCGTGCTGTCCTTCGTGCTGGCCGGCCACGAGCCGCTCGAGGTGGGTAAGGCGCTCAACGCCGAAGGCATCGCGGTGCGCGCCGGTCATCACTGCGCGCAGCCCGCCCTGCGGCGGCTGGGCCTGGAGGCCACGGTCCGCCCGTCGTTCGCGTTCTACAACACGTTCGAAGAGATCGACATGTTCCTGCAGGCGGTGCGCCGGATCGCCGAGGGCGGCACCAACGTCGGCTGAGCGGTTCGCTTACCGGGCGCATAGCGCAATGTGGTTGGGGCCACTGAACCTTTAAGTTCCTGCGCCCCAACCGAATACGCGTGACGTCAGCAGCACGATGCCGAGTGAGACCGTGGCGACGACGGTGAGCCCGATGACCGCGACCACCAGCGGCCGCCACCCGGTGCGCGCGATCTGACGGATGTCGGTATTGAGTCCCACACCGGCAAAGGTCAGCAGGAACGCCCATTTCGAGACGTTCGCCAGGTTGGCGGTCTGGCCCTTCGTCAGCCAGCCCGCGGTGGCGATCGCCGAGACCACCAGGAAGCCGAGCACGAATTTCGGGAACTTGTTCCAGACGAACGCGGCCTTGGCCCTGGCACCGCGCGCGATCTCGTCGGCTTGCCCGCGACCCGCCCAGAACAGCGCGAAGCCCAGCACGACGAACCCGATCAGCGCGTTGCGCGTCGACTTCACCAGCACCGCGATCTTGCCGGCATGGTCGGAGTACAGGTATCCGGTGGCGGTGGTCTCGGCCGTGTTGTCCACCGAAAGCCCTGCCCACAAACCGAATTCGTGGTCGGTGAGACCGATCGCATGGCCCAGCGGCGGCAGCACGAACAATGACACAGCCCCCAGCGCCAGGATCGCCGCGATCGCATAGCTGACATCGGAGTTGCGGGCCCGGATCGCACCCTTGGCCGCCACGATGGCCGATACCCCGCAGATCGACGTGCCTATCGCCAACAGCGAGCCGAGCTTGCCCGATAGCCCGAACGCGCGGGCCACCACGATGATGATCGTTCCGGCAATGGTCATGTCCACCAGGATCTGCACCAGGCTGATCCCGCCGAGCTTGGCGATATCGCCCAGCACGAACCGCGAACCGAGCGCCACGATCCCGACCTTCAGCCAGAATTCGTAGGTCAGCACGCCGGGCCGAAATATCGGGTGCAGGCCGACGGTGTTGGTGATGAGCAACCCGATCACGATCGCCCACAACACGTATTCGATGTCGGGCACGGTCCAGTGCTCATGCTTGGCCAGCGCGTTCCACCAGATCTGGGCGTACTTGCCCAACACCCCGACGCCGATCAGGAGCAGGATGCCGGGCACATAGTCGAGCGGACGTGTGCTGGTGAAGGTGGCTTCATCCGACGTTTCGTCGGGCTCCACCTGGACCGTGCTCACGCCGGTCACCAAGGGATCTTCGGCAGCACGTTGGCCACGGCCAACGCGACGATCACGCCCGCGACCGCGGTCGCCCACCAGTCCACCGAGACCGCACCGAGTCGGGCCGCCCAATCCGGCCGCCGCGAAGCGTCGGGGTCCCTTCCGTCAGTTGGCACGCCTTCACCCACGATGACCGCTCCTCAAGCGCCCATGGCGGCGTCTCCCAGCCGCACCCGTCGACTCCGAATGGTGGCGTCCGCGCGTGCCACATCCAAGTGATTGGCTCGGGCTGAATTTAGCTCCGCCGGTCGATCAGGTTGGCAGGCCGTGCTTCTCGGCGTCGGCGCGGTAGCGGTCCACCCACTCGTCGGAGCGCTGGTCGGCCTGGCGCTCCAGCACGGGCTCCGGCGCGAGCTGGGGGTCCAGCCCCAACGCATCCAAGATGGAACCCACCACCTGAGTCAGGTTGCGCCACAAAACCGGATACGAGATGTCCATCGGCTTGATGTCTTCTTCGGCGAACCAGTTCCGCCAGCCCTCTTCCTGCGCGCGCAGCATCGTGACGACGTGGGCGATCGCGCCCGCGTGATAGGTGGCGCGTGCGTCGCGCACCGGATCGGGTCTGCCCCGCCAGACCCGCGTCTGCACCGCGCGCCAGAACGACACCGCCTGCGAAATCACATCGGGCCGATACACGTGGATCAGCAGCGGCTGCTCACCCACCACGTCGGTGATCGCCGCCAGCAGGCCTTCACCGCTGCGATCCGGCAAGTTCTTCGCACGGTCCAGCAGCAGCGGGGTCTGATTCCACATCAGCTTGCCGCCCCACACCCCGTTCGGTGTTCGTCCGACCGTGCGGATGTAGGCGCGCCAGATCTCGGCCGGCGCCAGGTCCGGCGTCCCGACGTCCAGCGGGTCGAGCAGGCTCAGGATCGACTCGTCGTCGACGCCGGCGAACCACTCCCGTGGCTGCGGCGACTGGCTGGTGGACGGGAGGTACTGAAAGAACTCCTGCGGCTCGCCGGCCACGCCGGTGGCGCGCAGCGACTCGACCAGCAGCGTGCTGCCGCTGCGCTGCGACGCCAACACCAGATATGACGACGGGCTCTTTGTCACCGGCAGAGTCTATCCAGAACCATCAATTCTTATCCGGGGTAGCGCGATTACGGTCAGGCTGAAGCAAACCCTTGTCTCGAGGCCGGCTTGCCCGAACTGTGGCCTTCGGCGACGACAGCCGAACGGGACGGTGGCCGTGGGTGCTCATCTGGTTTCGGAGCGGACGGAAAGCCGCGTCAGCGGCGCGTGCCGTGCTGCGTTGAGAAGTGCTGCGTCGCATCCTGTTTCGGGCGGGTGTTCGCTCTTATCCGTCGGTCGATGCCGCCGCCTGCGTGCGCCACCGGCCGGGACGGCGCCAAGCAATCACGTGGGCTAAGGGCCCGCCAATCCCGTGGGCGATAGCAATTGCGACCGAAGCCACCCGGGCGTTGCCCACATTTCTTCTTGTTGATTACAAACCTGACGCCGGGCATCGCTTTGCCCGTACATTCCCTCATCTGTGCGCTCGAACAGGACGCGGCGCAGGTAAACAGTGCTGTTTGCTTCAGTGCCGGCGAATTACGAACGTATAAACGGCGTTACGAAAATGGGGGTCGGGTTTGAGTCAAGGACCGCCATTGGGTTGGGCAAGCGGCGTGAACGCGACGACCCTCGCGAAGCCCATGAACGCGCTGGGCCAATTCTTTTTACTCAGCGCCGAGGCCTTGGTTGCCGCGGTGCGTGGGCCCTGGGCGTGGCGCGAAGTGCTCGAGCAGATCTGGTTCGTCGCCCGGGTCTCCATCTTCCCGACCATCATGCTGTCGATTCCGTACACGGTGCTCATCGTGTTCGTCCTCAACATCCTGCTCGTCGAGATCGGTGCCGGCGACCTCTCCGGTGCGGGTGCCGGACTGGCCTCGGTAACCCAGGTCGGACCTGTTGTCACCGCGATGGTCGTGTCGGGCGCCGGGTCGACGGCCATGTGCGCCGACCTGGGTGCGCGGACCATCCGCGAGGAAATCGACGCGATGAAGGTGATCGGCGTCAATCCGATTCAGGCGCTGGTGGTTCCGCGTATCATCGCGGCGACGTTCGTCGCGGTCCTGCTCTACTCGGTGGTGGCGGTGACCGGCCTGACCGGCAGCTACATCTTCGTCGTCTTCGTCCAGCACGTCACACCCGGTGCGTTCATCGCGGGAATGACCCTGGTCACCGGGCTGCCGCAGGTGGTGATCTCGCTGATCAAGGCGACCCTGTTCGGGCTGTCCGCCGGACTGATCGCCTGCTACAAGGGCCTATCGGTGGGCGGTGGCCCGACCGGCGTCGGCAACGCGGTGAACGAGACCGTGGTGTTCTCGTTCATGGCCCTGTTCTTCATCAACATCCTGACCACCGCGCTCGGTGTGAAGGTGACCGCCAAATGACGGATGCCGCACGAGAACCGTCGTGGTTCGTCACCCTTGGCCCCCGGCTGACGGATGCCACCCGCAAGCTGGGCGAGCAGACCGCGTTCTATGGGCAATCCCTGGCGGCCACCGTCGATGCGATACGGCGCTACCCGAACGAACTGTTGCGGCTGATCGCCGAGATGGGCATGGGCACAGGAGCATTGGCCGTCATCGGTGGCACGGTCGGCATCATCGGCTTTCTCACGCTGACCACCGGCGCCCTGGTCGCGGTGCAGGGTTACGACACACTGTCCAACATCGGCGTCGAAGCGCTCACCGGTTTCCTCTCGGCGTTCTTGAACGTCCGGATGATCGCGCCCTGCACGGCCGGCCTCGCCCTGGCCGCCACGATCGGCGCGGGCGCGACGGCGCAACTGGGCGCGATGCGCATCAACGAGGAGATCGACGCGCTGGAAGTCATGGGCATCCGGGCGGTCACCTATCTGGCGTCCACCCGGATCATCGCCGGCATCCTGGTCGTCGTCCCGCTGTACGCCGTCGCCGTGCTGATGTCGTTCATCGCGGCGAAGTTCCTGACGATCTACGTGTACGGCCAGTCACGCGGCGTCTACGAGCATTACTTCGCAACGTTTTTGCGACCCACCGACCTGTTCTGGTCGTTCCTGGCGGCGCTGAGCATGGCGGCCGGGGTGATGGTGGTGCACACCTACTACGGATTCACCGCGACGGGCGGCCCGGCGGGCGTCGGGGAAGCGGTTGGCCGGTCGGTGCGGTCGTCGATGATCGTCACGGCGTTCGTGTGCCTGATGATCTCGCTGTCCGTCTACGGCCAGTCCGGCAACTTCAATCTGTCGGGATGACCGGATGAGTGATCACAGCGCAGGCGGGGCGTTCCAGCGAAACAGGACCCGCAGCAGCAAGATTGACCCGATCTGGTGGGCGCCCACGCTGTTCATCCTCATCGGGGGGCTGATCGCGCTGACGGCGGCCTCGTTCTCGGGCAAGTTCCAGGACTTCGTCCCGCTTACGCTGGTGTCGGATCGCGCGGGGCTGGTGATGGAAGACGGCGCCAAGGTCAAGCTGCGCGGCGTCCAGGTCGGCCAGGTCGCGTCGATCGGCACCGACGTGAAAACGGCTCGGCTGCAACTGAAGATACAGCCGGATGCTTTCAGGTATCTGCCGAGCAACCTCGAGGCCGAGATCAAGTCGACCACCGCGTTCGGCTCGAAATTCGTCGACCTGATCGTTCCCGACCATCCCAGCGCCACGTCGCTCAAGCCCGGCGCGTTGCTGCACTCCCGCAACGTCACCGTGGAGGTCAACACCGTGTTCGAGAATCTGCAGGCGGTGGTCCAGGCGCTCGACCCGGCAAAGCTGAACTCGATTCTGTCGGCCTTCGCGCAATCGGTGCGCGGCAAGGGCGAACGGATCGGTCAGGCGATCACCGATGCCAATAACGTGCTCCTCACCGTCAACCCGCGCATGGACACCGTCGGAAAGGACTGGCGGCTGTTCGGCAAGACCACGGCCATCTATTCCGATGCGGCACAAAACATTCTGTCCATCTTGGACTCGGCGACGACGACCAGCGCCACTATCACCGACGACCAGCGTTCGCTGGACTCGTTGTTGCTGTCGGCGATCGGCTTCAGCCAGACCGGTATCAACGTGGTCGGCCGCAACGAATCGAACATCGTGCGGTCGATGAACCTGCTCGACCCCACCATGGCGCTGCTGGAGAAATACTCCCCGACGTACACGTGCCTTTTCCAGGGCGCGCAATGGTATGTCGACCACGGCGGCCGAGACGCCTTGGGCGGCAACGGTTACTCCGTGATCCTGGATGCGGCACTGCTTTTCGGCGACGACCCGTACCGCTTCCCGAAACACCTGCCCAAAGTCAACGCCACCGGCGGCCCGGGCGGCAAGCCCAGCTGCGGTTCGCTGCCGGACCCCAGCGCGAACTTCCCGGTGCGCGCGCTGGTCACCGATACCGGGTGGGGGGCCGCCCCCAACGAGATCCGCACCAACGTGGCCGCGGGTAATCCGTGGTGGGCCAACTGGTTCCCGACCACCAAGAACCCGCCCGAGGGGCCGCGTTACTTCTGGCGCGGGGGGCAGCCGCCGCCATGAGAAGGAAGCTTTCCAGCATCATCCTGCGCGTCGCGATCTTCACGACGGTGTGCCTGCTGTTCACCTTTGCGCTCATCGCGGTGTTCGGCCAGCTGCGCTTCGAGGACCGCACGGGCTACCGCGCGATCTTCGCCAACATCTCCGGGCTGAAGTCGGGCAACTTCGTGCGCATCGCCGGGGTGGAGGTCGGCAAGGTCGGCGACCTGAGCCTGCACCGCGACGGCACGGTCACCGTCGATTTCGAGGTGGACAAGGGTGTGCGGCTCACCGAGGGCACCAAGGCCGTCGTGCGCTACGAAAACCTGATCGGTGACCGCTATCTCGCGCTCGAGGAGAGCCCCGGCCCGCCGCGCCGGCTGCCGCCGGGCGCAACCATTCCGCTGGCGCGGACGTCGCCCGCGCTCGACCTCGACGCCCTGATCGGTGGTTTCCGGCCGTTGTTCCGCGCGCTGGATCCCGACCAGGTCAACGCCCTGTCCGGCCAACTGCTGCGGATCTTTCAGGGGCAGGGCGGGACGCTGGCTTCGGTGCTCTCCCAGACATCGATCCTGACCTCGACCCTGGCCGGGCGCAGCGAGCTGATCGGCCAGCTGATCACCAACCTGAACACCGTGCTGCACACCTTCGCCACCCGTGACCACGAGTTCTCCGACGGCGTGGACAAGCTGGCCCAGCTGGTCGACGGGCTGGCGCAGCGCAGGAACGACATCTCCACCGGGCTCGCGTACATCAACGCGGCCGCGGGCTCGATCACCGACCTGCTCGCCCAATCCCGTCAGCCGATCAAAGACGTTGTGCACGAGACCGATCGGGTGTCCGGGCAGGTGCTTTCCGACAAGGAATACGTCGACAAACTGCTCACGGACCTCCCCGATATCTACCAGGTGCTTGCCCGGCAGGGCCTGAACGGCGACTACTTCGGCTTCTACTTCTGCGAGGTATTACTCAAGCTGAACGGTAAGGGGGGCAACCCGATCTTCGTCAAACTGTTGGGCCAGCCCAGCGGGCGGTGCACGCCGCGATGAAGCTGAAACTACCCAAGGTCAGATCGGCTGACCGACGCAGCCCCTTCGTGCTCGGTGTGATGGGCACTGTCATCCTGGCCTGTGTGACCGTCGTCGCCTTCCAGTACAACCAACTGCCGTTCATCAAGAACACCGACGACTACGCGGCCTACTTCTCCGAGGCCGGCGGCATCAAACCCGGTAATACCGTGCGGGTTTCGGGCATGGGCGTGGGCCGGGTCTCCGACCTCCGTCTGGAGGGCACCAAGGTCCGTGTCGGCTTCACCGTGCGCAAGGGTGTCGAGCTGGGCGACCGCACCGAGGCGGCGATCAAGACCGAGACGATCCTGGGCGCCAAGATGCTCGAGCTGACTCCGCGCGGCAACGGGCAACTGTCAGGCACGATCCCGTTGGAACGCACCACCTCGCCGTACGAGCTGCCCGACGCGCTGGGCGACCTGACGACCACGATCAGCGGCCTGGATACCGCCCAACTGTCCACGGCCCTCACGACATTGGCCAACACCCTCAAAGCCACGCCGGCCAACCTGAGGCCCGCCCTGGAGGGTGTGGCCCGGTTCTCGGACACCCTCAACGGCCGCGACGCGCAGCTGCGCAGCCTGCTCGGCAACGCCAACAAGGTGTCCACCGTGTTGGGCAAGCGCAGCCAGCAGATCGCCGGGCTGGTCGCGAACTCCAACGCCCTGTTGGCCGCGCTGCTCGATGAGCGAGACTCATTGGACGCCCTGATGAACAACCTGACCGCGGTCTCGCATCAGATCGCCGGGCTGGTGAACGACAACCGGACCCAGCTCAAGCCCGCCCTCGACAAGCTGAACGGCGTGCTGGAGATCCTGGACAACCGCAAGGAAGACATTCAGAAGACGCTGCCAAAATTCAAGCGGTATGCGATGTCTTTCGGCGAATGCCTGGGCTCCGGACCGTTTTTCAAGGCCTACGTGGCCAACCTGGTTCCCGGCCAGATCGGTGGCCCGGTGCTCGACGCCGACATGTACGACCGGTTCCTGGACCCCAACCAGAAGCTGCCGTCGGAGGTGGTCGACCCGCCGACCGGCACGCCGCCGGTGCCGCCGGAGAACGCGCCGGTGCCGCTGTGGTCCCAGCCGCCGTCACCGCCCCCGTCGACGCCGCCCATCCGGACCGTTCCGCCGCCCTCACCACACGATTTCGATTCGCCATGAACGTGACTCGAGGCGCCCTGCGCACAGCGACCGCCGCCAGCCTGATCCTGACGCTGGCCGTGGCGTCGTTCCTGGTCGGCGACAAACTGTGGAAAGACGTCGAAAAGAACACGTATTCGGCGTATTTCGCGGAGGCCAACGGCCTGTTCGTCGGTGACGAGATCCGCATCCTCGGTGTCGCCGTCGGCGTGGTGGACAGGATCGAGCCCCAGCCGGCCAGCTCGAAGGTGACGTTCTCGGTCGACAAGCAGTATTCGATTCCCGCCGATGCCCGCGCCGCGATCCTGTCCCCGTCGCTGGTGACCTCCCGGGCCATTCAGCTCGTACCGGCCTACTCCGGCGGCCCCAAGTTGAGCGCCGGCGCATCGATTCCGTTGAGCCGCACCGCGGTTCCGGTCGAATGGGATGACTTCCGCAAGCAGCTGGAGAAGCTGACCGACGCCCTGCAGCCCACCAGCCCGGGCGGGGTCAACTCCGTCGGCGAGTTCATCGACTCGGCGGCCGATAACGTGCGCGGTCAGGGCGACACCGCCCGCGACACCGTCATCAAGCTCTCCGAGGCGATCTCGGCGCTCGGTGATCACGCCGACGACATCTTCAGCACCGTGCGAAATCTGCAACTGCTGGTGTCCGCGCTGTACTCGAGCAGCGACCTGCTGGCGTCGTTCAACCAGAACCTGGCGAGCGTGACGACGCTGCTGACGAACACTCCCAACGAAGTCGGCAACGCCTTGAAGTCCTTGGACACCGCACTCACGGATGTGCGCGATTTTCTGGCCGAGAACCGCGAAGCGGCGGGCGTCACGTTCGACCGGTTGGGTTCGATCACTACGGCGCTCAACGACAGTCGCGGCGACATCAAGCAGATCCTGCACATCGCCCCGACGGTGTTCCAGAACTTCCTGAACATCTACCAGCCGGCGCAGAGCGCGATGACCGGCATCTTGGCCCTGAACAACTTCGCCGACATCCCGCAGTTCATCTGCAGCTCGATCGAGGCGGCGTCGCGGGCGCGGTTGGCGCGGGTGTCGAAACTGTGCCTGCAGTACCTCAACCCGATCATCAAAAACCGTATCTACAACTACATTCCGGTGGGCATCAACCCGTTCGTCGGGACACAGGCACGACCCAGCGAAATCACCTACAGCGAGGACTGGCTGCGCCCCGGGTACACGCCGCCGCCACCGCCCGAGGCACCCGCCCCGCCGGACGCCGCAC